>JAVXFC010000041.1:0-13174 GCA_036658095.1 Alistipes sp.
CCCGCCTCCTGATAGTAACTTTCGAGTGAATCGCAGGGGGCATAATGTACGACAAATCGCACATCAGGCTTGTCGATACCCATGCCAAAGGCGTTGGTAGCCACCATGATACGGGTCTTTCCTTTGAGCCATTCGTCTTGCCGCATCGAACGTTCGATGTATGCCAAACCTCCGTGATAGGCAGCTGCCGCAATACCCTCTTTTTGCAGCAGATCGGCGACCTGCTGTGTCCCTTCGCGTGTGCGAACGTAGACAATGCCCGACCCGTCGACGTTGCGTGCAATGCGCAGCAGCTGTTCATTTTTGTCGTCGACATGGCGCACGCTGTACGAAAGGTTGGGGCGCGCAAAGCTACTGCGCAGGATGTGCGGCTCGGCAAAATGCAGCTGGGTCATAATATCCTCGGCAACCGATTTGGTCGCCGAAGCGGTCAGCGCGAGGACAGGGACGTTCTCGGGTAGCAACTTACGTAGCTCGGCAATGCGCAGGTACGAGGGGCGGAAGTCGTAGCCCCATTGCGAAATGCAGTGCGCTTCGTCCACGGCAAGCAGTCGGACATCCATGCGTTGCACGCGTAGTCTAAAAGTCTCGGTAGCAAGCCGTTCTGGTGCTACGTAGAGAAATTGCATATCCCCGTAGGCGCAGTTGTCGAGGGCGATATCTATCTGGCGCGGCGTGAGTCCTGAGTGGATCGCCACGGCACGAATACCGCGCGCGCGAAGTCCATCCACTTGATCTTTCATCAGCGCTATGAGGGGCGTGATGACGATACATAGCCCACCGCCAGCCAGTGTCGGAACTTGGTAAGTGAGTGATTTGCCGCCACTTGTTGGCATGAGTGCCAGTGTGTCGCGCCCCGCAAGTACGGAGCGGATGATCTGCTCCTGCATGGGGCGGAACGTGTCGAAACCCCAATAGCGTTTCAGCACCTCGTGAATCTTGTCGACGGCTTGTTCCATAGTGACAAAGATAACGATTCTCTGTGTTAAGAAATGATAAAAATGCAAAAATTAGGTGGATTGAAAAATTATTCATACTTTTGTGGAGATAAATACGTTGATAATTATGAAAATTCGAGACGAATTCAAGGTTAGAGAGATGGCTGGCGAGCAAGTTGTCATCATGCAGGGGCGTTTTGGCGCTGATATGACGAAGGTCGTCGCGTTGAATGAGTCGTCGCTTTTTCTCTGGAACGAACTTCAAGGTCGTGAATTTGACGCTGCGGAGGTTGTTCGTTTGCTGACGGAGCATTATGATATTGATGCGATGACGGCGGCGCGCGATGCAGCAGCGTGGATCGCGAAGTTGGAAGCGTGTAAATTAGTATAAAAAATGCGTTTGAAAAGTTACATAGCATTCTTGATGTTGGGAATCTACCTCTTTGCGGTGGGTTCTCCAGCGTATGCTACGTTGACTTGCAAATGTGTCACCGAATCGCACGCACACGGATGTTGCGCGCATTGTGGTCATGTAGAGGATCTTGCGGAGGGGGCAGTCATGCTTCAAGCGCCCTGTTGCAGCGATCATCACAGCCTTGATATCGACCTCTATACCGACGCCTCGCAGGATGCAGCTCGACACGCACGTCGTGTCTTTGTGGCTGAATTGCCGTCGGCATTGGTCGCAGATCTCGTTGTATCAGTAACTTACGAATTACCCTTGGTTCGCGGCTTCGTCGCTGACCGATCTATACCGTCCGTCACGGACACCCATTTCTTCGCTTGCGGACTTCGTGCGCCGCCCGTATTGGCTTAAAACTCGATTTCGTGCAGATCATGACGACCTGCCGCAAGTTTTTCACCAATAACGTAAGAAGATGAAAATCAACACAATAAAACTATTTACAACCATTTTATTCCTTGCTGTGTGCGGCGTATCGCGTGCGCAGGAGATCAAAGGCGTCGTAGTCGATGCCGATAATCAGCCGCTGATTGGTGCTTCCGTCTATTGGGACGGAACGACGATCGGAACGAGCGCCGATGTGTCGGGCGAATTTTCGCTTCACCGCGTCAAAGGATATAACCATTTGATTGCCTCCTATTTAGGCTACGAAAACGACACGCTTCAGGTTGCCTCGGCGGCGGAACGTATTACGTTCAAGCTCCAATCAGAGGGTATCGCCGTCGAAAATGTAGTGGTCGAGGGGACACAACGTGGTAACTTTGTTCGCAGCGAAGGGCTGGGCAAAACGGAGATGATTTCGTTTGCAGGTCTGTGTAAAATGGCGTGCTGTAACTTGGCGGAGAGCTTCGAGAACTCGGCATCGGTGACGGTGGGGTATAGCGATGCAATTTCGGGTGCGCGGCAGATTAAAATGCTCGGATTGGCAGGCACTTACACACAAATTCTCGACGAGAATCGCCCGATCATGCGCGGCTTGAGTTCGCCCTACGGGCTGAGCTATACGCCCGGTATGTGGCTCAACTCGATCCAAGTGTCGAAAGGTGTGGCGTCGGTGACGGCTGGTCATGAGGCTATTACGGGACAAATCAACCTCGAACACCGCAAGCCTACGGACGATGAGCGGCTCTTTGTGAACCTCTACCTTGACGATGAATTGCGCCCCGAAGCCAACATTTCAACGGCGTTTCCTGTGTCAAAAAATAAAAAACTTTCGAGTGTGATTTTGCTTCACGGTTCGATGGATACCCACGTGCGCGATATGGATCACAACAACGACGGCTTCCTCGATCTGCCCAAAGCAGACCAGTTCAACATCGCCAACAAGTGGCTCTATGCTGCCGACAACGGTACGCAGGTGCGCTGGGGGTGGAAATATGTGCGCGAGAATCGTCTGGGCGGCATGGTGGACTACAAAAAATCGCTCTATGATCGGATGCTGGAGAGTGTGTGGAGCGATAAACCGCTTTATGGCTCAGAGATACGCAACCGCGGTGCGAATGCTTATTTCAAAATTGGCACGCCCGTAGGTCCTTCGGTCTACGATGAGGACGAACAGTCGGAGATGCGCTCGAATATGGCATTAGTGGTTGATTATGACCATTTTAACGAAGATTCCTACTTTGGACTCAATACCTATAAAGGCAATGAGAATGGATTGTCGGCAAATCTGATGTACAGCCACTATTTCACCTACCGCTCGTCGTTGATCGTGGGGCTTCAGGCGCAGATGCTCTCACTCAATGAGTTGTTGCTGAATCGTTTGCCCGGAGATAACAAAACTTTTGATACCACGACGAATAACATGGATCGCGATGAAAACGAGGTGGGCGCCTATGCAGAGTACACCTATTCGATCAAGGATAAATTTTCGATCGTGGCGGGTGTGCGCGGCGACTACAACACCTATTATAAGCAATGGTACCTCACGCCGCGTGGTCATATCAAGTGGAACATCACGCCGACGACCACTTTCCGCGGATCGGCTGGCATGGGTTATCGCTCGACGAACATCATTACGGATAACATTGGAATCCTCGCCACGGGGCGTAAGATTGTGATGCCGAGTGACTTCCGTAATTTCAATCGCATGGAAAAAGCCTTGACTTTCGGTGGTAGCCTCACGCAGACGTTCGATCTTGTTCAGCCGGGGGCAGCGTCGCTCAGTGTGGATTACTTCCGCACGCAGTTCTACAACTCGGTGGTGGCCGATCAGGAGATGGATGCACAGAATGTCTACATCTACAATACCGATGGGCGCTCGTACACCGATACTTACCAAATCGACTTTTCGTGGACGCCTGTGCAGCGCCTTGATATCTTCGCTACGTTTCGCTACACGAATTCGTCGATGACAATCAACCGTCCCGACCAAACCACGGCACGTGTGGAACGTCCGCTGGTGGGTGAGTATAAAACGTTGCTTAACGTGCAGTATGCCACGAAGTTCCGCCGTTGGGTATTCGACGTGACAGCGCAA
Source organism: Alistipes sp. (assembly GCA_036658095.1). GTDB lineage: Bacteria > Bacteroidota > Bacteroidia > Bacteroidales > Rikenellaceae > Alistipes. Next base: position 3,881 of record JAVXFC010000041.1, read on the forward strand.
TATAATGGCAAAAGCCGCATTCCAACACAGACGGGTAATCTCGCTGATTCGCGTTATTCGCCCAGCTACCCGATGTTTTTTGCTCAGGTGAGCCGCAAGGTTGGCAAGTTTGATATTTACGTCGGCTGCGAAAATATTGCTGACTACCGTCAAGAAACCCCAATCATGCACGCCGATGCCCCCTTCTCGTCGGGATTCAACTCGTCGCTGGTGTGGGGTCCGCTCATGGGACGCAAGTTTTATGCGGGATTACGTTTTAATTTGTTCTAAACTTAAATTAAATAGATCATGAAAAAAATCTTATTGGTATGCCTGATGTCCTTGTTGGGGTTGGGTATCTGCACGGCGCAGAAGCCGTCGAACAAGAAAAGTGCGATTTCGACGGTCGTTTTTGCGACAGACATTGACTGCGACCACTGTGTGAAAAAGATCATGGAGAATATTCCGTCGCTCGGTAAGGGTGTGAAGGATGTAACTACGAATCTTAAAACGAAGCAGGTGACCGTTGTTTTCGACGCTGCGAAGAACGATGTGGCTAATATTGCCAAGGGTTTCGAGTCGTTGAAGGTCAAAGTGACGCCTCAAACGGTTGACGGCAAAGCTATAACTACAAAAATGTAATTGGTTCAAAGGTGTGTTGTGAAGAGGAGAGCTTTTGGCTCTCCTCTTTTGTGTTTGGATCTATTCCATGGGGCGAATGCGCACCTCGGTGAATGCTTTTAGCTCATTTGCGAGGCGATTGAGGTCGGTCGTGATCTCAGTCTGCCCCGTGTGGTAGGGGTAGAAAATGGTGGGACGCATGGTTTTCACGACGCTGATTGCCTGATCAACAGTCATCGTATAGGGCTGGTTGACAGGCAAAAATGCGATGTCGATGTCGGTCAATGCCTCCATTTCGGGGGTGTTTTCCCCGTCGCCAGCGATGTAGATCCGTGAGCCACCAATGGTGAGAAGGTAGCCGCAGTCGGCGCGCTCGCGGGGGTGAAATTGCAGGTGTCCTTCGGTGGTGTTGTAGGCGGGGAGGGCTTCGATTTGGACGTAATCGCGTGGACGGATGCTCTTTCCGGGGATCATCACCTCGCAATTCTCGCCAAGCGATGCCGCCGATGTTGAGTCGCAGAGTAGGGTGGTTTGTGCGTCGCGCAGGCTGTTGATAGCCGCCAAGTCGAGGTGATCGTCGTGCGAATGGGTGACCAAAATCAGATCCGCATGGGGTAGCGTCGCATAATCGGCACTGGAAGTCACAGGATCAATGTAGATTTGTTTGTCGTTGTAGGTGATTGCCAGCGAGGCGTGTCGGAAGAATGTCAGGGTGATATTTTCCCCATTCTTGGTGGTGTAGCTCTCTTGTGGATAGCGCGATGCGGAGTCCGAGCTGCATCCTACGAGGGCAGTGAATGCCATAAGTGTAATAATTTTCGAGATCATGATCAGTGAGTTTTATGCTCGCAAAGTAGTGAAAAATTTGCAAAATGCAAAAAAATTAGAAGAGCAGGTTGAACAGATAGCCTGAGAAAATAATGAAAAGGGTGACCGTGCCGAAGAAAATCCCAATCAGCCGCCACGTCATTACCTTTTTGAGCATCGTAGCTTCGGGGAGTGACAGCCCCACAACTCCCATCATGAAGGCGATAGCGGTGCCGAGCGGAATGCCTTTTGCGACAAAAACCTGTATCACAGGGACGATCCCTGCGGCGTTGGCGTACATCGGCACGGCACAAATCACTGCCAAAGGCACGGCAAACCAGTTGTCCTTTGCCATATATTGTTCGAAAAATCCTTCGGGAACGTAGCCGTGCATGGCTGCACCGATGCCGATACCGATCAAAACATAGAGCAGTACGCCGCGCACAATGCCCCACGCATCGCGTGCAATGGTCGGTAGGCGTTGTCGAAAGGGGGTATGTTCGCCCGTCCATGTGGCAGAATGTCCCTCCGATTCGGCTTGCAGTTGCAATACCCAAGGCGAAAGATAGCGTTCCAAGTGCATACGACCGAGCGTAAAGCCGCCCACCACGCCGAGCAAAATGCCGCTCACGACGTAGATCAACGTTGCTCGCAGCCCGAACATCCCCAGAAACATCGCCACCGCCACCTCGTTGACCAATGGCGAGGTGATCAAAAACGCGAAGGTCACCCCCAGCGGAATGCCGCCCTTGACGAAGCCGATGAAGAGCGGAATCGAGGAGCAGGAACAGAAGGGGGTAATGGCGCCAAAGAGCGAGGCGAAGAGGTATTGAAATCCATATAACTTGCGGGTGGTGAGATAGGTGCGTAGTTTCTCGATCGGGAAATAGGCATTGATGACCCCCATCAACACGCTAATTACGAAGAGCAGTAGGATGATTTTCAAGCTGTCGTAGACGAAAAAATTGAGGGCGCTGCCCAGATGTGTTTCGCCGTTCAAACCAAAAATATCGTATATGAGCCAGTTGGCAAAAGATTGTATCATTGCGTTATAGATAATAGGTGATGCCATAGTAGATGCCTACGGCGATGAAAAGCAGCGCGACGACGCGCGAAAGGATGCGTTGCAGCCGCTGCATTTGGTGGTAGAAGCGTCCCAATTCAGCTGCGCTGTATGCTAAAATCCATGCGACAATGACCACGGGAAGTGCGGTGGCGAGGGCAAAAACGGCAGGTAGCAGGTAGCCTCCCGTCTCGGCGGCCGACATTGGAATGAGTATTCCAAAATAAAACACGCCGCTCGTGGGGCAGAAGGCGAGGGCGAAAAGTGCGCCCAAGAGCAGCGCACCCCAGCCGCCGCGTCGTGTGACCTGCTCGCCACTGCCCGAAAATCCGAATTTGGACAGATGTAGGCGGTCGCCAAAGAGCATGAATAGCCCGATGACGATGAGCGCGGGAGCGAGCAACATCTCTCCGTAGGTGGCGATTGCCTTTTGCAAAGCGAACATACTTGCTCCTTGGCGTAGGATTGTGATCAGCACAGCTCCGAGTGCGGTGTAGGCGGCGATGCGCCCCGCAGCGTAGAGCAACCCCTCGCGAAAAATGCGATTGCGCGAGGTGATCTGACGGCTGATGTAACCTATGGCTGTGATGTTCGTCGCTAAAGGACAGGGGCTTATGGCGGTGAGCAGTCCCAATAAAAAAGCGGTCACCACAGGGACTGTCGAGCCGTCCAACAACGTTTGCAGGTATTCCATATCTACTTTTTGAGTAATTTGTCGATCGTGGCTCTCAAAGTTGCCCTGAATTTTTCGGGATTCGCGCGGGCGTTGGCAAAGGCGATGTCGGTGAGGTTGGTCACCTCCTCTGCCTCGTTGCGTCGGTCGGCAATCAGGAGCGATGACCATGTGACCTCGTAGTGATCGGCTAAAGTTTCGTTCTCAGGCTGTGTGATGTCGATCACGCGAAGGACGATTGTGCTGTCTTTAAGTTGCTGTGCATAAGTGGTTTCAACCACGTCGCGCGTTTGCGCTTCAATGGCTACGCACGTGGGACAACGCTGTGCGCCGTGGAAGCAGAGGAGTTCGATGCCCTTGGTGTGTGGTGCGTGGTTAGTTGTCGGGCCATTGCCGCACGAGAGCAGCCCAACAACAGCAAATAGGGTGAGCAGGAGTGTTTTCATGGCGATTTACGATCTGGTTAATAATTTTTTCACCTCGCTGAGCGAGAGTTTCCCCTTGGCGACGACTTGCTCGTCGACGACCAGCGCGGGCAGCGTCATAACGTTGTAGGTCATGATCTTCATCAAGTCCTCCTCTTTGACCACATCGGCGATCAGGTCCAACTCATCCACAGCCTCTTTGACCGTTTCGTAGAGTGCATTGCACGTGGCGCACCCCGTTCCTAAAATTTTGATTGTCATACTGAAATTGAATTTATTGTTTTTACTTCGACGAACTACGAACAATATTTGCAAAAAATAGTGCTATTCGCAACATTCTTTATGGGTCTTACACTCGCTGAAGAACTCCGCAAAGAGACTTCGAGCCAACTCCCAGTTGGGGCGATTGATGCAGTAACGCACTTTGGGCGCCTCGATCTCGCCCTGAATCAGCCCTGCATTTTTCAACTCCTTGAGGTGCTGCGACACGGTTGCCTTGGTGATCGGCAGCACTTCGTGAATATCTCCAAAAAAACAACTCTCCTGTGCGGCAAGAAAATGGAGAATCGCCACACGTGCTGGATGCCCCAGTGCCTTGGCAAAGAGGGCGATCTGCCGCTGCTGTTCCGTATAGTCGTTTTTTGCCATTTTTTATGAATTTATTGTTCGCAAACATACGAACAATCTGTTGATAATCCAAATTTTTCTGTTATTTTTGCAACGTGAGAAATAAACAAGCGATAAAGAACGTTTAACAAGTAAAATTAAAATGATGATTGTAAAGAGTAAATTTAGACTTTTGGGATTGGCGATTTTTGCCGTGGCGATGCTCACGGGATGTCTCAATTCCGATGATAACGACGGGCAGAACAAATGGACGCCCGTAGAGCCGGGTTTGTACATCTATAATGCCGCGACAGCGCAAAATAATATTGCTTTGCAACCTGCCGATATTGCTATTCGCTTGGCGATTCTGCGTGCCGAAGCACTCAAACAGGGCAAGGCGGATGACCTGAACCTCATTGTTGTGGAGGGCATGGGCAATATCAAAACGTTGCTTTTCGGCTCCACCACTAAAATCAAGGTCGAGGAGGGTGGTTACATGATCGCCTATGCGGGTGGCGGAGGTGCTTCATCGTTCGATCAGTTTGCGCGTTTTGGCGAAATTCGTGTGCGTACGCGCGGCGTGGAGCTGGCGCAGACCACTCAGGAAACGCCGTGGACGGTGGAGTTGGTGTCGGAGAAGATCACTTTCGATGATCGTCGCAGCGCAAAAGTGGTGATGACCTCCACGGGTGGCACCTCGATCTACAACAACGATGGTCATTACGAGATCAGCTTCCGCGGAAGTCTGGCTTCAATTCGCCCGAATGTCGTCTCCGACTGGGCAGGCGTATTTGTCTGGACTCCTGCGACACCCGCTGATTTGAGCTTCTCGGCATTGCAGAAATCAACCTTCAATTTCAAAGGATCGGCTGCGGGTCGCGCCTTCTGGACGTTGAATGGCACTTCGGCACTCAACATGAGTTATGCGTTGAAGGAGGGTAAATTTACCCCTTCGGTGGCTGGCAGTGGTCAGCTGGTGAGCGGCGTAGAGACCTGTCGACTGACCGATCCTGCCGATTATAACGTGACGACCTATCCCGCGCCTGATGTGAAGGTGACGTGGACGTTGGAAAATGATAGACTGTCGTATATGGTTGATTACAACGGTCACACCGTGGCAATGTAGCCACGAAGCGATCTATTTTGATGAAGCGGTCTGCGGGGAAACTCGCAGATCGTTTTGTTTTATGGGTTGACTCCGAGGGCGCGCATCGAGCGAGAGAAAAGACACCACGTCCCAATGAGGATGATCGCTACGCCCGCAACAATGAAGGTGGGGATGAGTCCCATTTTTTCAGCCAAGAAACCAGTGCCGAGCAGTCCAAGCATGGCTGGCATGAGGCTCAAACCTGAGTAGAGCGACAAGACACGTCCCAGTACTTCGGGGGCGATGCGTTGCTGGACAACTGAGATGAACGAGGCTGTGAAAATGCTGCTCGAAACACCTGCGGCGGTGGTTAGCAGGGCGAAAAGTACGAATTGGTTGGTGGAAAGTAATCCCGATAGGACAAAGGTGATGCCTACTAAAAGATACATCAAATTGATCAGTAGTACTTTGTTGATCCGATAGGGGCGTAGCCCCATGACCACGCCACCCATTAAAGCTCCGCCACCCCACACCGTCTCAATCAGGCTCATCTCGTAGATGCCTCCGCTGAAATGTTCGAGCGTCATGAGAGGGAAAAGCACCCCCACGGGCATCACGAAGAGCAGTACGAGAATGGCGGTGGTGAACATCGACCCCATGCCGCGTACGTGCAGAATGGCCGCAGCACCCTCGCGTAGCTCGCGCCACAGGCTTGGAATGCGGGTGTTGGGACGCGTAGGGTTGGGAATATGGACAAAAAAGAGCGTGATGCAGGCGAAGGCGGCGCCTGCAACATCGAAGAGTAAGATGTTGCCGATGTCGGTCAAGGCGAGCAGCAAAGCGCCTAAGGCGGGCCCTGCGATGCAGGAAAAAGATTGGAGAACTTGGTTGATACCCGCGATGCGTGTGAATTGCGATTCGGGTGCCAAGAGCGGTACGGAGGCTTGCATGGCGGGATTATGGAAGGCGGAACCCGCTGAACGGCAGGCTAAAAGCACATATACATGCCACAATTCAGCCATGTCGAGCCAGAACAGCAACGCCAGCACTAAGGTGCAGAGCGCGATGAAGATGTCGGCGAAGATCATGGTTCGTTTGCGATCCCAACGGTCGATGTAGACCCCCACGAAGAGACCCATGACCGATTGGGGTAACATCCCTGCTATGGCGGCAAAAGCCAAGGTTTCGGCGGATCCCGTCTCGATGCTCAGCCAGAAAATAACGGCATAGCCCACCAGTGCGCTGCTCAGGATTGAGATGCTCTGTCCTGCCCAGATAATGGCGAATACTTTTTTCCAATTCTCTTTGTTGTTCATAGGTCGTAGGGGTGGTTTTGTAGAAAATCGGGCTTGCCTCATAAGAGACAAGCCCGACCGCTAAGCTCCTGTTGGGGAGTTATTTAACTGCTTTGACAATTGCCTCAAATGCTTTTGGCTCGTTCATTGCCAAATCGGCCATAACCTTACGGTTCAGCTCGATACCTTTGGCGTTGAGTTTGCCGATAAATTGTGAATAAGTCATTCCTTGAGCGCGGACTGCGGCGTTGATACGCGTGATCCACAAGCTGCGGAACGATCTTTTCTTGAGCTGGCGGTGTGCATAAGCATACTGCAAGCCTTTTTCGACCGTATTTTTGGCTACGGTCCATACATTTCCCCTTGAACCAAAGTTACCTTTGGCAAGTTTCAAAACCTTTTTTCTTCGTGTGCGTGCTGCAACGACGTTGACTGAACGTGGCATAGTGCGAAAGTTTTTGATGGAGTTGTCAGCGACGTGTTTCTCTCACGTTCTTTGGGGCTGAGTTACTCCGATTAATAATTTACTGCTCAGTTAATTACTTAACCAGCAGGCTTCTGATTTTTGCTTCGTCAACAGACGAAACAGTTCCGGAAAGGCAGAGATTGCGTTTCTGTTTTGTAGTCTTTTTGGTCAGGATGTGACTGTGATAAGCGTGTTTGCGCTTGATCTTTCCTGTGCCGGTGAAGGTAAAACGCTTCTTCGCAGCGGCATTAGTTTTCATCTTTGGCATTGTCGTAATAGTTAAATTAGTTAAACATAGCCTGCAAAGATACATATTTATTCCCGATCTGCAATTTATAGACCGTAATTTTTTTGCTTTGGGCTTGAATTTCAATCTGTGAAGCCGCTGTTTTGCAAATTAGTTTATCTTTGCACTTTATCAACCCATGCAAATAGAGATAAGACGATGCTCAAACTGACAAATTGGATTCGGAAACGCGTGATTGCGGTTCGACATATGCTGTATAGAAAGCGGATTATGAGGAGGTTGCGTAAAATGCCAACCCCTTCTATTTTTACCAACAATTGCATTGGGGGTGTGGTGGCGCACGATCTGCGTATGCCGTTCCATGCTCCGACGGTCAATCTGTTTTTCGAACCGATCACCGATTTTGTAGCGTATCTTGCGCACCTTCCATATTACATGACGTGCGAACTCGAAGCGTGCAAAATGGCTGGCTATGAGTGTCCTGCGGGTATTTTGCGAGGCAATGGAGCTGATATTCCCGATATACATATTTGTTTCCTGCACTACCACACCTTCGACGAGGCGCGTGAAAAATGGGTTGCACGCACGGCGCGTATCAAGCTCGACAGGCTCTGTATTCTTTTCGAGGTGCCTCAGTTGACCGAAGAAATTCTGGCGCGTTTCGAGCGCTTACCTTATATTAATAAGCAAATCCTGACCTACGAGAAGGAGTGGAACCACCCACAGGTCTACACCATGCGTGGTCTTGAACGCTTTACGTCAGGGCGTATTTTGGATTACAGAGGACTTTCTGGACAGCGCTATCTTGATGAATTTGACTACGTTGCGTTTTTGAATAGTTGTAAATTCGCCGATTAAAAATAACGATATACCTCCATGAGCGACCTCTCCTTCGAGAGGTCGTTTGGATTTGTGCCTATGACCCCTTCGGGAATGGGTTCGCCTTGCTGGGCAAAGAGCTGCACCCAAAAATCGGGTAGCTTGCCCGTTGCATCGCGAAAGTTCATCGGACGCGCCGTGAAGAGGTGTCCGCTGTGCTGACGGTCGAGATAGCTCTCCCAAATCAATTCGCTGCAATACATCCGCCCATTGCGTGGTTGGTAGGCGTAGTCGTACGGCTGCCCAATATACTGCCGCGCGCGTTGTACGGCGGCGGCTGCCACCCCTGTGGTATCGCGCAGTCGCGCAACCACCACCAACGGTCGATCGTGCATTTGTGCCGCTGAAGCCAGAAATTCATCCAGCGTAATTGTGCGGACGCCCCCTCCACTCGATGCCTCAAGCACCGAGTCCGCATCGCCGCATCGCATGGCAATGGCTACGTGCGAGTAATTGTTTCCCGTTGTTGCGGTGATTGCATCGGTCATTTTTGATGATTTATTGACCTGAAAAAGCAGATCTCCCGTGGCTGGGCGAAATGGCTGTGGGGCGCATGAGAAGTGCAAAAAGAGTATACCTATATATAATAAGACGCGTTTCATCGTGTGTGCTGTTTAGTCTGGCAAAGATACCAAAAAACTTTTATGCATAACGTGCTGATGTTTAGTTAGGTGTGAATAAAGGTTGAAAATAGTGTGAAAATAGTGTGAAAAACATTTGGAAGTTGGGATAAAAAGCTCGTATATTTGCAACCGCTAAGAGAAACAAACGCTTCTCGAAAGCACAGAAATAACGGTTCTTAAAAGTTTTTGAAAAATTTGTTCTGAAAAATTTGGTGGTTCAAAAAAAAGGCTTTATCTTTGCACCACTTCCGCTAAAAAAAACGGTCGGAACAAAACAGGAAATGATCGAAAGATCGGATCCGAACAAATGAAAATGTTCTTATAGAAATATAATAACAGCGTTCTTTGAAGATATTGAGCAGCAAAGTTTATCACTCTCGCAAGAGAGAGATTTCAAAACATTCTTTTGAGACAAGAGCTAAGATTTATAAAACAAAACATTTTTACAATGGAGAGTTTGATCCTGGCTCAGGATGAACGCTAGCGGCAGGCTTAACACATGCAAGTCGAGGGGCAGCACGAG
>JAVXFC010000042.1:0-13171 GCA_036658095.1 Alistipes sp.
TCGCTAAAATCGGATTTGCAGGACAAAAACAGAAACAAAAATAGCTCTAAAATAACTTCGGTAACAAATTCAAACAGCTTCTTATGCGGTTTGAACCTTTGCAAATATAACAAAAAAATCACAATCGGAATCCGTGCAGGGTTCCGATTATGATTTATTTTCTTGTTTCGATGTTACTGCTTTTTCGGCTTCGGAGCGAGGATCATATTCATCTTCTTGCCGTCGAGCTTGGGCATGGTCTCCACCTTGGCTAACTCTTCGAGGTCGGTAGCAAAGCGCAACAGCAGAATTTCACCTTGCTCTTTGAAGACGATCGAACGGCCACGGAAGAAGACGTAAGCTTTGACTTTTGACCCCTCTTTGAGGAAGTTCTCGGCGTGCTTGAGCTTGAAATTATAATCGTGATCATCGGTCTGTGGTCCGAAGCGGATCTCCTTGACGACGACTTTCACCTGATTGGTTTTCAGCTCTTTCGCTTTTTTCTTCTGTTGGTAGAGGTACTTTTGATAATCGGCAATACGGCATACAGGAGGTTCTGCCTTGGGCGAAATTTCGACCAAGTCAAGACCTTGTTCATCGGCTAATTTCAGCGCATCGCGTATGGATAAGACGATGGGTTGTTCGATGTTGTCACCGATCACGCGCACTTCAGGTGCGGTGATTTCGCCGTTAATGCGGTTCGGATTCTCCTTTTCGGGTCTGCGTCCGTAGCGCGAGTGGTTACCTGAAGCAGGTTTCGGTCTATTATTCCCCGGGGTGTATGGCCTCGATTGGAATGGTTTTGGTGCTGCGATAATGGTAATATTTAAGGTTAAATTTAGAAACTGTCTTTCAAACAGTCGCTTACTCTTTTTTCAATTTATTGGCTTCGATCTCTTGGTGTACCAGCTCCGTGATCCAGTCGCGGAATGCTTCGAGGGTCATCTGACCCTTGTCGCCCTCGCCCTGTGCGCGTACCGATACCAATCCTTCGGCCTCCTCCTTCTCGCCCACGATGAGCAGGTAGGGGGTGCGCTTGAGTTCGTTGTCGCGGATTTTGCGTCCGATTTTCTCGTTGCGGTCGTCGATCTGCGAGCGGACGTCGAAACGGTTGAGGTACTCGACCACCTTCTCGGCATAGCCGTTGAACTTCTCCGAAATGGGAAGCACAACCACCTGATCGGGTGAGAGCCACAGCGGGAATTTGCCGCCCGTGTGTTCCAGCAACACCGCTACGAAACGCTCCATCGAGCCAAATGGCGCGCGGTGGATCATGATCGGGCGATGCAACTTGTCGTCGGCACCTTTGTAGGTCAAATCGAAGCGCTCAGGCAGGTTGTAATCGACCTGAATCGTCCCCAACTGCCATTGGCGACCAATGGCGTCCTTGACCATGAAGTCTAGTTTAGGACCATAGAATGCCGCCTCGCCATACTCGACGATCGTCTTCAGCCCCTTGTCGGCAGCCGCTTTGATGATTGCCGCTTCAGCCTTCTCCCAATTCTCGTCCGAACCGATGTATTTATCGCGGTTCACACGATCGCGGAGCGATACTTGTGCGGTATAGTTGTCGAACTTGAGGGTTTTGAAGATGTAAAGCACGATGTCAATCACCCGCTCGAACTCCTCCATCAGCTGGTCGGGGCGCACGAAGAGGTGGGCATCGTCTTGGGTGAAGCCGCGCACACGGGTCAAACCGTGCAGCTCGCCCGACTGCTCGTAGCGGTAGACCGTGCCGAACTCAGCCAGACGCACGGGAAGATCTTTGTACGAACGGGGTTTGCTGCGGTAGATCTCGCAGTGGTGAGGACAGTTCATGGGTTTGAGCAGGTACTCCTCGCCCTCGACGGGGGTATGAATGGGCTGGAACGAATCCTTGCCATATTTTGCGTAGTGTCCCGAGGTGACGTAGAGTTCTTTGTTACCGATATGGGGGGTGATAACCTGCTGATAGCCATACTCTTTCTGCACGCCGCGCAGGAATTGCTCCAGACGGTCGCGTAGAGCGGCGCCTTTGGGCAGCCAGAGGGGCAGACCTTGACCCACACGCGCCGAGAAGCAGAACAGCTCCAGCTCCTTGCCTAACTTGCGGTGGTCGCGTTTCTTTGCCTCCTCCATCATCACGAGATACTCGTCCAACATCGACTTCTTGGGGAAGGTGATGCCGTAGACACGGGTGAGCATTTTATTTTTTTCATCGCCACGCCAGTAGGCGCCAGCCACCGAGGTGAGCTTGATTGCCTTGATGTAGCCTGTGTTGGGGATGTGTGGTCCGCGACAGAGGTCGGTGAAGGCGCCATTGGTGTAGAACGAGATAGTGCCATCTTCCAAGTCGTTGATCAGCTCGACTTTGTAGACCTCGCCTTTGTCGGCAAAGGTCTTCAGAGCGGTGGCTTTTGCCACATCGGTACGCACCAAAGTCTCCTTGTTACGTGCCAGCTCCAACATTTTGTTTTCGATTTTTGCCAAATCAGGTTCGGTGATCGCCACGGGGCTATCCACATCGTAGTAGAAGCCGTTTTCGATCGCAGGACCGATGCCGAATTTGATGCCCGGGTATAACTCGGTCAGCGCCTCCGCCAACAGGTGCGACGAGGTGTGCCAGAAGGCGTGCTTGCCTTGGTCGTCGTCCCATTTGTAAAATTTGATCGAAGCGTCGGCGTCGATGACGCGACCCATGTCGACCGTTTCGCCGTTTACCGATGCGGCCAGACAGTCAGCAGCTAAACGAGGGCTGATGCTTTCGGCAATTTGGTAAGCTGTGGTTCCTTGGGCAAACTCTTTGACGGTGCCGTCGGGAAAGGTAATTTTCATCATTGCATATTTTTTTTGAAGGGTCGGGTGCTTCCACAATTACGAGACGGAATACACCTTGGCTTCGGTTTGTCTTTCAAAATTTTTAGTTGTCTCGTTCCGTGTCGGACATATGCATATCGCGTACCGAAATATCGCGACTGCTGCGTTCGCGCTCAGCCCGTTGCAGTGGGTTTTTCGACCACTCGCCCCATGCTCTGCGATGTTCCACCAGATCAATTGCCGTGTAGACGGCATTGCGCAACGACTGCGGATCCGCCTGATCCTTGCCCGCAATATCATAAGCCGTGCCGTGATCGGGCGAGGTGCGTATCTCGGATAGTCCAGCGGTGAAATTCACGCCATAGGGCGAGAGCGCCTTGAACGGAGCCAGCCCCTGATCGTGGTACATCGCCAGTATGGCGTCGTATTTGGTGTAGCCGCTGCCTGCAAAAAGTCCGTCCACAGCGAAAGGTCCGAATGCCAAAACCCCCTTGCCTGCCGCCTCCACAATGGCGGGGCGGATGATCTCCTGCTCCTCGCTGCCCAGCAGTCCGCCGTCACCAGCGTGAGGATTGAGTGAGAGGACGGCGATGCGAGGTTCGACGATGCCGAAATCTTGACGCAGTGTGGCGCGCAAAGTATCTAATCCTTTGACGATCTTATCTTTGGTTATGTCGTGACTCACCTCCGATACGGGAATATGGATCGTCACCAGCCCCACGCGCAGGATGTCGCTGCACAAGATCATCATGGGTTCGCCACCCAACTCGGCTGCCAAAAATTCCGTATGCCCCGTGTAGGCAAAAGCCTCGCTGTGAACCGATTCCTTGTTAAATGGAGCGGTCACGAGGGCGTCGATCTTGTGGTCGCGCAGATCGGCAACCGCCATGCGCAGCGCCTCCACAGCCGCTTGTGCCGCTTGAGGAGTTGCGTGACCCGGTTCCACGGTAAGCTCTTGTGGTCCAGCGGCTACGAGGTTCACCTTGCCCCGTCGTGCATCTTGTGCCGAGGCGACGTTTGTGAAGGGGAGATCTTCGAGTTCCGCGATTGTATTTCGATAGTAGGCAGCCGCCTTCGACGAACCGTAAATGATTGGCGTACAAAGTTCTGTCATCCGAATATCGGTGAAAACTTTGAGGATAACTTCCCAGCCAATGCCGTTGGTGTCGCCCTGTGTGATACCTATTTTTAGTTTCTGTTCTGACATAAGTGATTCTGCTTCAAAAAGCAAAGGTAGGAAAAAATCCCTACATTCCTGCTGCATAGTGTGTAAAAAGCGGTCTGATAGTAACTTTTTTTCATCTTTATGTCTATTTTTATCTAACTTTGTCTGACTTAAATGGATTGTCCTATGAAAAATTTTCTATTGTTTTGTGTGGGCTGCTTTGTTTTGGTGCAGGTGCAGGCTCAAGAGGTGGATTTTTCCTCTATTGATAAGGTGTTTGATGAGCTGGTCAAGGAGGTAGCGTCAAAGGATTATGCGCGTGCTGCGGACTGTTGTGATCAACTGGATGCGCTCGTGGCAGCTTTGCCCGACTCTCTGCGCTCCAATTTCGGTTCGGGAATTTCTTATAATGGAGCTTGTTTTCGCGCTCGAGCGGGACGTTACGATGCTGCTCTGTCAAGTTTCGAACGATATGCTAATCAAGTGATTGGCACGGAAGAAATTAATTTTATCTGGATTCAGAAGGATGCTGACTTGGACTCGTTGCGCACGATGCCACGCTTCGTGAAAACTTTGGAACGACTGCGCGTGTGGGGTGATTACCGCGCCATTTTGCGCGATGCGACACCTTACAAGGTAGATGCGACCGATTCACTGCCTGTGTTTTGGTATGCGGATGCTTCGAACCCTTGTTTGGTGCGGGTGCGCGAGCGTTTCAAGTTGGATAGCATAGCCGGTGGGGGCGATGAACTGTCAAAGATTCGCAACCTACTCACATGGGTGCATAACACCGTGCCTCACGACGGAAGTTCCTACAATCCATCTGCGCGCAACGCATTGGCTATGGTCGAGTTGTGCCGACGTGAGAACCGTGGTGTGAATTGTCGTATGTTGGCGCAGATACTCAACGAGTGTTATCTGTCGATGGGCTTCAAATCGCGTTTTGTGACCTGTATGCCCAAAAATTATATGGGTGAGTGTCATGTGATCAATGTGGTCTATTCCACCACACTGGGTAAATGGCTATGGGTTGACCCCACGTTCAATGCCTATGTGACCGACCCGAATGGCGAAATGCTCTCAATTGCCGAGGTGCGCGAAAGGATGCGCGATGGGCGGACGGTGAAGCTCAATGCCGAGGCTAATTGGAACGGAACGCCAAAGAATCAAGCGGAGTATTTGGATCATTATATGGCGAAAAATCTCTATTGGTTCACCTGCTCTAACATCAGTAAATTCAGTACTGAAACTGCGTTTACCAAGCGGGTGTCTCCTCTGAGTTACGTGGCTCTTATACCAGAGGGGTATGCCGATTACAAGTGGCAGTGTAGCCGTGCCACCACCGACGACGCATGGTTCTGGCAAGCCCCGACGAGGTAGGTCGAATGGTCGATTTTCGAGCGGTTACCGACTGCGGAATTGGGCGCAGATGATGCCCGTTGCCATGGCGACGTTGAGCGATTCGGAGCCTTGACGATCAGCGGGATAGGGCGGGATGAAGAGTTTTCGCGTGATGAGTCGTTCGACGTTGTGACTCACCCCCTGACCCTCGTTGCCCATGACGATCACGCCCGCGGTGGAGAGGGTGGTGTGGAAGATATTTTCCCCTTCGAGGAAGGTGCCGTAAATTGGGATTTTCTGCGCTGCGCTCTCCGCCAAAAAAGCTTCAAGATCGACATAGTGTACGCGTACGCGCAAGATTGCCCCCATGGTTGCCTGCACCACTTTGGGGTTGAAACAGTCCGCCGTGTCGCGTGAGCAGACCACGTCGGTGATGCCGAACCAATCGGCCAAACGGATGATTGTCCCCATGTTACCCGGATTCTGGATGTTGTCCAAAGCCAGTACCAGTGCCTTGGTCAAGCGTTGAGGTTGTAGTTCATAGGTGGGCATGGTGACCAGTGCCAAGGCACTGCTGGGGGTCTTGAGTAGCGAGATCCGCTCCATCTCTTTGGGGCTGACGACCTCGACTTCCGCGCCGTAGAAAACGCCCTGAAGGGCGAAAATCCGCTCCACGTGCAGCGACGAATCACGCAATTCGCCGACGAGCTTTTCGCCCTCGGCAACGAACAATCCTGTGGCGCTGCGGCTGCGCTTGTCGGCAAGTGACCGCACCAGTTGTATCTCCGATTTTGTTATCATTCTCCTATTTCAAAGGTGGTTCCCTCGGTGGCGGCATAGCTCTCTGCGAAGAGCGTCCGTGCCTCGTCAACGAGTGTTTGCTCGTCTTTGTAACGCGACGAGAAGTGACCGATTAGCAGCTTTTTAGCCCCTGCTTTCAGAGCGGCTTTCGCCGCATCGAGCGTCGAGGAGTGTCCCCGTTCGCGAGCGATTTTCTGATCGACGGCGGCGTAGGTTGCCTCGTGGTACATCAGGTCGACTCCCGCGCAAAGCGTGGCCGCTTTTGCCGAGAAATTCGTGTCCGAAAGGTAGGCATACGACCGTGCGGCATGGGGCAGATAGGTCAGCTCGGTGTTGGCGACGACCTCGCCCGTGTCGAGGGTGACATCCTCGCCGCGTTTTGCGGCGGTGATCTGCGCAATCGACAATCCATATTTCACGATCTTGAATTTGTCGACATTGAGGGGTGGCTGCTTCTCGCGAAACAGAAAGCCCGCCGTAGCTACCCGATGCCGCAGAGGAATCGACCACACTTCGAGGGTGCGATTTTCCGCCAGCAACGTGTGTTGGGTTGTCTCTATTTCGTGCCACACAACAGCATAGGGCAACGCCTTGTCGAAATAGCGGAGATGATATTCCATAATTTCGCCAAAAGGAGCTGGTGCATAGACTGTTAGTGGTGTCTTTCGCCCGTAAAGCCCAAGGGTCGAGAGCAGCGGGAAGAGTCCATATACGTGGTCGCCATGTAGGTGCGAGATGAAGACGGCGCGCAACTTCAGCGGGTTGATGCCGTAGCGTACCAATTGCTGCTGCACCCCCTCGCCCGCGTCGACCAGATAGTACTGTTCGTGAACGTTGACTGCCTGTGCCGACGGGTGGCGGGTGAGCGTGGGCTTGGCCGATGCCGAGCCGAGTATGGTGACCTTGAAACTCAACGACTAACGGTGCAAGAAACGTTCGCAGTCGAGGGCGGCGATGCAGCCCGAACCTGCGGCGGTGATGGCTTGACGGTAGTGTGGATCTTTGACGTCGCCTGCGGCGAAGACCCCTTCGACCGACGTTTTCGACGTTCCCGGAGTGACCTCGATGTAACCCTCGGCGTCGAGCTGGAGCTGTCCTTTGAAGATCTCGGTGTTGGGGTGGTGACCAATGGCGAGGAAGAAGCCCGCCACGTCGAGTTTGACCTCAGCGCCCTGCTTGTCGTGGAGCAAAGCCCCCGTCACGCCATTCTCGTCGCCCAAGATCTCGGCGGTGTTATGTTCGAACAACACCTTGATGTTGGGGGTGTTGAGTACGCGTTCCTGCATGGCTTTCGAGGCGCGGAGGAAGGGTTTGCGCACGATCAGGTAGACCTGACGGCAGAGCGAAGCAAGGTAGGTAGCCTCTTCGCAAGCCGTGTCGCCGCCGCCGACCACGGCAACGTCTTTCTTGCGGTAGAAAAATCCGTCGCAGGTGGCGCAAGCGCTCACACCCTGACCGCGGAATTTGGTCTCGGAGGGCAATCCGAGGTACTTCGCCGTGGCGCCCGTGGCGATGATGATGCTCTGCGCGGCGATCTCTTTCTCACCGTCGATCGTGACGTGGAACGGACGGGATGAAAGGTCGATTTTGGTGACGTTGCCTTTGCGAATGTCGGCGTTGAAACGCAGTGCCTGTTTGCGGATATCCGCCATCATCTGTGTGCCGTCGATCCCCTCGGGGTAGCCGGGGAAGTTTTCGATTTCGGTGGTTGTGGTGAGCTGACCTCCCGGCTCAATGCCCTCGTAGAGTACGGGTGCAAGGTTTGCGCGTGAGGTGTAGATTGCGGAGGTATATCCAGCCGGTCCGCTGCCGATGATGAGACATTTTACATCTTCCATGATCAATTATTTTAGTTTGTTAGTTTGAAATTCGTTTGTTGTTCGCCTTGGTAGTCGAAATCGGCCCATGCGCCGTTGAGCCGCACCTGCGAATGCCCTGTGGTGGGGTCGTACTCCACAATCTCGTAGCGAGCGGCGATCACCGCGCGCCCCGTCTTGTCGATCAGCCCCATGCCCTGCGGAGTCTCCACCGCTGCGCGTCCCTCGTGAAAGTCGTCGGCCCACACATATTGCGCCGCGATCACGGGTTGATTTGCCGTGTCCACATAGCCATAGCCTGTGGGGTCTTCCACACAGATCAGCTGCTCGAAGACGTTGCCCACCCAGCGGTGACCTGTCAGCCGATCGCAGGGGTTGTTGTAGGGGGCTTGTATGTCGTGCATGGTCTGCTGCTCAGTGGTTTCGCGTTGGATCTTCGTGCGCAATAGTTCGACGGCAGAGGTGTCGTCGCCTGCGCCAAGGTGGGCATAGTGGTAACGGATTGGGATCCACCGACCACCACACCAGCGCAGATTCTCGGCTTTGAGGTTGCCGTGCGAGAGGTCGAGACGTCTCAGCTCGTCGGTCAGGGCATCGAGTGCCGTAAGTAGGGTTTGCGAATCGACCGCGGCAAGTGCTTGGGTGAAGGTCATCCCTGCGGGCAGGTGTTGCAACACCACATCCGAATGGTGTGTTGCCCCCGTCGAATCCTCGTAGCGCAGCTCATTGCGGAGTAGTTGGTAGGCAGCCAGCCACTCCGATCGCAGGGTGTGGAGGTGGGCGGCGGTGCGTTCCATGTGGGGAATTGCGGCAGAGGTCAGCGGTGCGCAGAGCAACCATTGCTCGCCTTGCCAAACGATCTGAGCCTCCGCAAAGCGCGCCGTGCGACACATCTGCGGCTTTTGTGACTCGTCGAGCAGGGGACGCACCTCGCGCAGCGTGGCGAACCACTCACTGGGGGCAACCAAAGCCCGTGTGAAGCTATAAATCGTAGGAGTCATTATTCTGTCTTTAGGCTGATAGATCCGATGTTTAGCACAGAGACCAGTTCTGCGATTGAGGCGTTGTAGCTCATGCCCCGAAATGGGGGTATCCCGCCGCGAATCTCGCGAATGACCGCTTCGAAGGCGGCAGGCATCTCGCTCGAACAGTCGTAGAGCAACGAAGCGTAGCGATTGCCATAGAAGGTTTGATCGGCCGTGGGAAAGATCAGTGCCTCGGTGTTGGTGCCAGAGGCTATGTGGATGTTGATAAGCAAGACCTCTCCGTCGTTGGTGTGCTGGGTGCGAATCTGTTGGCAGACACCGCGCAACTCAACCTCGTCGCAGTCGGAACTTTCGCCGTCGGTGATGTTGAAGACAATGGGCGGGAAGCTCTCGGCGTGGTCGGGTTGCATGATCCACCTGCCGACCAGATCGCGTACGTGCAGCAGTGCTTCGTACATCGGGGTCTCACCGTGTGCTTCGGGGGTAACCCATGTGGGGATGCCCACCTCATCCAAAAGTGCTGCCGAACCGTCGGGTAGGCGGTATTCGCGTTGGCTTGCGGGGGTTGCGGCGCCCTTTTGCGCGATCTGCGCAATGGAGTAAATCGCCTCTTGTTCGCCCAAGAGCGACTGTACCCCTTCGCCTGAGTAGCCCAAAACGGCTACGTCGTAATAATCGCGAATCCCCTCGCTGCGGCGTGCGCGCTCGGTCAGCTCGAAGAGCAGGCGGTTGGTGACCATCGCCACAGCTGCCGCCTTGGACATGGTGCGGCGGTTGAAGGTGACGGGTTCGGTCATCGAGCCAGAGCAATCTACCGCTAACACGAAGGCGGTGCGATGTGTGCGTGTGATACTTTGTGTGTACATTATTCGAGACCTCTTACGGCGAAGTAATCTGCCTTTATTTCCTCTTCCGAGTCGCCGTCAAGTCCGTAGCTGATAGCCATTTCGAGCGAGCAATCGTGATCGCGGTCGGCATCGGTTGTGTGGCGCATCGAGGCGTGGGCATTGTTGCCAGAGACCACCGCATCGGCAATTTCGCCTGCCGAGGGGGCGTGTTCCAACAAACTCTCCAACAGCGCTTCAGCATAGCTGTGTGCGTAGTCGTTGTAGCGTGCTGCGAAGGCGCGGAAACGGGCGTCGAGTGCCGCAAAATCGGTAATTTCGCCCTGCTCCACGGCTGTGAGAATGGCTTCCACTTCGCCTTTGGTGATGTATTGTCCAGCCACGTCTATCCAGCGCCCTGAGCCATTGGCATCGGGGGTTGTTGTCCCTTTGCTGAGCATGGCACCCAGCGAGGCGATGATCGCTTTGTTGTAGAGTTTCACACCACGGTGTAGCATGGCGGAGCGGATGATGACTTTTTTATGGTTGTAGTTCGCCGCATCGGGATCCGACTCGGCGAGGGTGTTGAGGGTGTTGACCGCTGTGACGAAGCTGCTGCATACGTAAGGATTATACTCCTCGAAGTTGATCACATCGCGACCCACCCGACGTTTGTCGCGCGCAGGCCACTTTTCGATGTCGCGCACGGCACCGTAGCTGGTCAGATTTGCCGCAGGCATCAACATCGAACGCCCCTCCTTCTCGATGAGGTAGGAGTAGGGAAATTCCGAGGTGTCGTGGTGGAACGAGTGGTGTCCCAAGACCATGGTGAACGCCCCCTCCAAAGCGGGTGACATGATGTAGGCGCCGCTGGCAAACTTGCAGCCGCGCAGATGCACCGATTGGTGTACGGCGCCACTTTTGAAGAGGTGGTTACTTTGATTCGAGGCGCTGCCTGCGTTGAAAAACGAGAACATACCCGCAATAAGCAGCGATGATTTATGGTGTGAAACGGTGTAGGGACCTGCGAAAATTGCCGCAGCCTCGCCGTTTTCGCAGTGCGAATTGGCAAAAAAGAGCGACTCGGCGGCGGAAAATCCGTTGCCAATCTTGCAATTTTCGCCCACAAAGCAGTGGTCTACAATGGCTCCTGTGGTCAGGTGAGCATCTTCGGCGGCAATGAAATGGGTTGCCTTGACGTCGATGCCTGCAAAGGCGCCGTCGCAGAGCGTTCCGTCCTCCAGCAGCGAGGCGCCGTCGACGGTCACACGATCGCCGATGCGGACTTCACGGATGAAGCGCGCACCCAGCAAACGACAGTCGCGACCCACCGTTCCCATCATCGAACGTCGCTGATCCGCCACGGTAGCTGCCATGCGCTCCAAGGCGGCAATGGTCTGTGGGCGGTGGCGGTAGATCGCCATGATGTAGGCGGCTTGTGCCGATAGTTGTTCGCAAATATGTACCGTGCGACCTGCGCATTCGTTCATGGTTGCCACGGGAACTCCATTGCCAAAGGTGCTTTCATGGCGGCATTCGAGTGCCGTGATTTGTTCGACGAACGACCTCTCGCCGATGCGGTAGTTCTGCACGCGCGAGTGGTGGATACATGCGCCCGACGCAATCTCGACACTGCCCTCCAAACGGCTCAATAGCAGCTGTGAAGGGGCGAAATCTTGCGCCACGGTCACCCGAGACCAATCTTCGGCGGAGGTACCAAGTGCCTCCACTGCGGCGATCTCGCGATCGGTTAGATTCCTGAATTTTGACATTTGTCCTACTTAAACAGTTGCAAATATACACATTTGCAATTAATATTCCAACACGTATACGCTCCCTGTGCGGTCGATTTCGCACCACCCCGCAGCTCCAAGTACGCGAGCGTGTCCGTTGCGAAAAGGTTTCACCGACTCGTATTCGGTGCAGGAGATCACTGTGGTGCCGTTTTTGTCGATATAATGCCACGTGTGTCCCAGCTGCACGGCGGCTAAATCGTCGCTGAAATCGAAGCCAGAATTATACATCGGAGCGATGTAAATTGTTTGCGTTGTTGTGCCACGATAGCCCCAAAATCCCTCTTCGACAAAGAGTTCTAACGGCTCGTGCGGGGGTGGTGTGGTCGCCGCGTGCAGAAGCTGCGCCAAGGCGGGAAGGTGGAGCGTGGGGCTGAGAAGCAGCCGCGCGATGCGGTATTGCGCGGCACAGCCATGTCGCTCGAAGAGGGCGAGAATCTCGCACAACGCACGATCGTGTGGCAACTGTCGGGGGTCGATGAGTAGCGTGTCGTGTACGCCATAACGATCGCGTAACGAGGGATCTAAAGCCAAGGCGTGGAGGGCTGTGGAGAGAAGCGCCACGGCGAAATCGTCGAGCGTGGCGTCGAAATCGGCTGCCGTGCGTGCGGGGTGTTGAAAGGCGGTCGTTCCCAATTCGCCACTCTGCATCCCCGCAAATTCGGGCAAGAACGTAGCGTCCCAGTCGATCAGGTGCAGGGTTCCGTCGGGGGCGACGATTATGTTTTCGGGTTTCAGGTCGCCATGCGCCCAGTCGTCGGCAACCCATGCGGCAGCGGCGCGGTCGAACGAGGCGGCTAATTGCGCAAACTGCGCTGCATCTGCTTGGGTGATTTGGTCGTGGAGCGTCTGCCCTTCGATCCAACGATCCACCACCACATCCACCCACTCGCCGTGGGTCGGATCGCCGTAGACGAACAGCTCCGCGGGGCGCAGTTTCGACCCATAGATAGCCGCTAAATTACGCGCTGGGTGGGTATAACAACGAAGGGCGCAGAGGCGCCCTTCGTGTCGAATCTTGAAAACCACGGCGCTATTGCCCACCGTAAAGCAGCTTTGCCCTGTCGCCGTGCGACAGAGATCAACCTCGCCCAACGTGCGTGTAAGACCGCGAGAATTCTCCAACGAGAAGAGATATTGTCGGATTGAGATCATCAAAACAAACAGCGAACCGAAGTCCGCTGTTGTTAGCTATTAATGGCAGGTGTGTGTGCCGTCGCAATCGCCGTCGCACGAGCAATCCTCGTCGCCACAGCCGCACTCGCAGCCGCCCTTCAAATCTTCGGGAGTCACGTCGCGCACCGAGACCACTTCGACCTCGAAGTTCAACGTTTTGCCTGCCATGGGGTGGTTGAAGTCCATTTTGACAATCTCGTCACCCACCTCTTTCACGATGCCGACCATGCGGTTGCCCTGCGCGTCGCTCATCGGAACTTGCGAGCCAACGAACAGAATATCTTCTGCCAATTTGCCCTCGACCATAAATATATTTTTGGGTAGGTCAACGACCGCTTCCGCAATCAGTTCGCCGTAGCCGTCCTTTGCTTCGAGCGTAAACGAAACAGCTTCGCCAATCTCTTTACCGAGAATTGCCTCTTCAAATTTAGGAAGCAGCATACCTGTTCCAAAGATGAATTCGAGAGGCTGTCCCGGGCGGGACTGATCTGCA
>JAVXFC010000043.1:0-13004 GCA_036658095.1 Alistipes sp.
ACATCACGCAAAGAATTATGAAAAAGAATTTACTTTTCTTAGGTCTGGCATCGATGATGTTGGGCTTCACGGGTTGCGCCAAAGATCTCGATGCCGAGAACGGCACAGGCTCTCAGCCTGATGCTCAAGGCGAATCCGCACCTCAAACCATCGTTGCCAGCATGGGCGACAATGCGACGCGTACAGCGCTCACCCCCGACGGCAAATCGGCCGCATGGAGTGCGGGCGACCAAATTGCTATCATCGGCTCGACCCCCGGAACGAAAGATCCAGTGGGTGAGAATTGGGCATCGACGGTGCGTGCAGTGAACTACACTTTGCAAAGTGGAAGTGCTGGGCAGAGTGTCGGCACGTTCGACAAAACGGTTAAAAACGACGATTTCTTCGTTGGTTTGAATATTGGTAGTAAATTGGTGGGCGCACAAGATTATCTGAAACGTTTTATCGCTGTTTATCCTGCTGCCAATTTGGTCATTGACCGACAACAGAAAGAATACACGGAGCTACACATTGGGGTTCCTGCAGCGCAGACATACATTCCGAATACATACGACCCGAAGGCGATGACGATGATTTCGGCATTTGAGACGGGGGAGGCAGGGCAGCCTGTTTCCATGAAATTCAAATATGTCAACTCGCTGCTTTGTGTGCCTGTTACGGCTCCCGAAACGATTACATTCGACAAAATTGTACTGGGCTGCCAGACATTATTTGGAGATCCACTGAACATGGCGGGTCATGTGAATATGTTATTCAATTCGGAGCCAGCAGGTGGATTGACGGCAGAGTACCGTCTTTCGAACTTTACCGACATGACACAACCTTTGCGCTATGATGCTTCGCTGCCCAATGTGGACGTTGCTGCTGTGACATTGAAAGGCACAGCGGAACACCCGCTTACATTCGGCCCCACGGAAACCAATATTTATTTTGGTATTCGCCCATATGACTACTTCACGTATGGTTCAGCAATCTCTGTTAATTTCTATTTTGCCGACGGATCTTATTTCGAGAAAATCGCTTCCGCGAAAAGTGATGTGCTGCCTGCGACGACCTTAAAACTCAAGACAAGTAGCGTTGCGAAACCTTATATGCCGACTTTGAATTATGCGGAGGCGACCAATACGATCACTTATTCGGAGGATCAAACGGCTGTAGCTACCTATAAGATTGATGTTATCAATGATGGAATCACTATTTTGACCTACCGTCCTTCGGTTGGCGAGAACACGATTAACCTCACGGAGAAGATTGTTCCCAAATTAAATAAGTTGACTAATGGTACCTTGGCCGTTGGTAAGGAGTATTCGTTGAAACTGGTTTTGAAAGCCGCCTTGATGGATAAAACGATCGCTTCGGCATCGTATGCCGCGCCTGTCTATTTCAAATACACGAAGCAACCTGTGAAGACGAAGCCTATCATTGAAATTGCAGCCAATGATATGGGTATTACCACAGCTAATACACCTGAATTCGAGTTTAAGGTGGCGAATTACATTGACATGGTTGAAAATGGTGCTACGGTGACGATTGAGTATGTGGAAAGTAACACGAATACCTATCCCTTCACCGATCCGATCATCAAGGAGGCAATCGACTGGAATGTCAGTCCTTATCTCGATGCAAATTCGGATGGAGCGATCAAATATCTTTGGGTGCGTGGTGTGCATTACACCTTTACTTGCAAAGCGGTCTATAAAGATAATACGGTTATGACGGCACCGCTTGTTCACAACTTTGTGGAGTTGGGTGCGCTGCCCACTGCGGTGAATGCCGAGATCAAGGGTGGTTTCCTGCGCATCAAGAATTATAATGACATCATGGCAGGCTGTCCCGACGCTACGGTTAAAGTATATGGTAAAATTGGTCAAAATTTACCTACGGAGGATATTTCGCAGTTTGAAGAGTCGCTCTACACTTCAGCTACGAACCTTACAGGTCTTCAACTTATCAATTTCCCCGTGGGTAAAGGCGCGCAGCTTGGCTCTTATAAGGTGATTGTCAAGAGTAAGCGTCTTGCGTCTGATTTGACGGTAACGTTGCATGAAAAGCAGGTTGCTCAACCTACGAAAGTCGTGTTGGGACTCGATCCCAATGGCTGGAAGGTGCATATTCAGAATTTTGATGAGATTGTCTCTTTTGCGGGTGATGCTAAGTTTGAACTCTATTTCAAGCGCGGTGTAAACACCAATATGGATGACGTAAGTATGGTTCCCGAAGGGAATCATATGACGATGGATAACCGTAATCCATTCTTTGATGTTACTTGTTACCCCAATGACGGAGCTGCTGTGCCATATACCTATAAAGTAATAGCAAAAGGTACAGGTCTGCCTGCGGAGGGAATTTCAGGTGTTTATTCTGACCCAGCTCCTGCGGTGAAACCCACAGCCGTTGAATTTTTCCCGAACCTTGGTTTGGTCTATATAGACAACTTTGGCACCATTGAGTACTTCTACCCCGACGCGGTGATTACGGTCTACGCCAAAGAGGGAAAACATAATTTCTTTGACGAAACGGCGGATATGCCTCATCAGGTAATCGACTCTTATGGACGATGCTTCGAACCCAATTTCTTCCCACCTGATGGTGCAACGAAAAGATATACTTACAAGGCGGTTGTCACCAGCAAGGATCTTAAGAAGGATGAACTTGTGGGTTATTATTAGTAATAAGGTTGAAAGTGGCGCTTTGGGAGGCTGCATTTAACATTTGATAGTGAGCAGGGATTGCGATCTCTGCTCACTTTTTTATTTTCAAATTGTCGAGCCAAAAAAAATTATAAAAACAAATGTAATGTTTGCTCCATTAAAAATAAAAAGTATATATTTGCAATACGCATTGTGTCTTTGTGTGATTCTTTCACATCCGAGGCATTTTCAAAGAGGTAATGGATTGTAATAGTTGCTTTTGTAGATTACATCTTACGCCTAAAATTTATAACATAAAACAAAAATTTAATTATTAATTAACTTCTAAAGTACTAATTATGAACCAAAAAAATTTGTACCAAGCTCCTGAACTTTTTGTCAGGAGTATTGCGGCGGAGCAAGGTTTCGCAGCTTCGCGACCCGCAGCCGATGGTGACTTCCAAGGTCTCGGCGAGGACAACACATGGACTTGGGAATAACAACATCACGCAAAGAATTATGAAAAAGAATTTACTTTTCTTAGGTCTGGCATCGGTGATGTTGGGCTTCACGGGTTGCACCAAAGATATCGATGCCGAGAACGGCACAGGCTCTCAGCCTGATGCTCAAGGCGAACCCGCACCTCAAACCATTGTTGCCAGCATGGGTGACGGAATGACGCGTACGACATTGGCTCCCAACGGCAAGTCGGTTGTGTGGAAAGCGGGCGACAAGATCACCGTTATTGGCTCTAATTCCGCGGCCGCAACGCCCGGGGGTGATGGCGATTGGAATAAAACGGTATCTAAAATCGACTACAAGTTGCAAGCAGGTGCCGACGGTCAGAATATGGGTACGTTCGACAAAATTAAAACAAATAACGATTCCTTCTTGGGACTCTATCTGGGAGGAACTTTGTCTGGCGAAACGACACCGCTTCGACGCTATATTGCAGTTTACCCAGCAGAGAATTTAGGAGATATACAGAGAAGGACTGAAATTTACACACAATTCTCTATTGCTGTACCCATCATTCAGGACTATTATCCGAACACGTACGATCCGAAGGCGTTGCCAATGATCGCTGCATTCGACAAAGGTACGGCTGCCGAACCTGTTTCGAAACTGCAGTTCAAATACGTCAATTCGCTGCTCTGTGTACCCGTCTCAGCTGCTACGGAGGTTACTTTTGATCAAATTACGGTAAGCAGTGTCGATTCGTATGGGTACTTGAATAATGTGGCAGGTAGTGTAGGTGTTGATTTTAATGGTGATCTCAATATCACCGACCCTAATATTACAGCTGAGAAACTACTTGCAAACTACACGGATATGAGCAAACCGTTCAAAGTCGGACCTTCGAGACCCGCTTACGAATCGACTTGCTTAACTATGTTTGGCACAGCGAAGAATCCGCTCACATTTGGCGCTACGGAGTCTAAAATTTACTTTGGTATTCTGCCCGGAGATTATTCGGAGTCAAAATTTGCGATTGGCTTCTGCTTTGCCGACGGCTCGAAATTCGAGAAGATCTGCCAAGGTAAGGTGGTTGAGTCGGGTAAGGTCATCACACTGCCCAAGAGTGGTGTGGCGAAACCCTACATCCCTGTAATGACTTATGAGGCTGCGACAAAGGTGGCAAAGTGGACCACGAACGACGATGTAGATTCTTACCAAATGGATGTTTGGTATAATGGTAGACTGTACCTCTCCTATGCGGTTCCCACTGGCGCTTCCTCGGTCGATGTGGCTAAAGAGATCTATCCCTTGTTGGCAAAAAAGTCAATCTATGAATTGCCGTACGGTGGACCTTATTCGATGCAACTTGTGATGAAGGCAAAATTGCTCGATCGCACGGTGGCTTCGGCGTCATACTCTGCTCCTACAGAAATTCAGTACACCAGAGAGCTTGTTGCCTTTGCACCCGAAGTCGAAATCGGACTGGATGACTTCGGTATGTCGACCGAGAACACTGCTAATTTGAAAATTATTATTAAGAATTATCTGGATTTGAGTAATTGCGGTGCTACTCTCTCTCTCGAATATGTGGAAACAAAAACGACAACTTATCCCTTTACGAATCCTTCGACGGCGAGTGTGTGGGGCGAGATGTGCCTGCCGTATAGTGAAGCTAACTGGGTGCGCGGTACGGACTACTCTTTTGTGTGCAAAGCAACGTTCACCTATATGGATGCAGATAATGTAACACATACGGAGGTCAGAGTCTCAGCACCTGTTCTCACCACTTTTGCTGATTATGCTCCACAGCCAAAAACAATTGATGCTACGTTTGATGCAGATTATAGTGGTAATAAATTGATTAAGGTGTTGAATTTCAAGGATATTCTGAGTTGTGATCCAGCGGCGGTTGTCACGGTCTATGGCAAGCAGGGTATAAATGCCGATATGTCAAATACTTCAGGATTGGAAAATAAGATATTGACGAAAGATGAGGCTGAAGGGGGATTGTCTCTTGAGAATTTCCCCGCGGGTCACTCAAATTCCACGCCTTGCACTTATCTGATTGTTGCCACAGGTGAGCGTATTACCACTCCTTTATTTGTTAAAATTTCGGAAGGTATTGCTCCTACAGCTGTCGAATTTGGAGAGGCTATGGGCGGACAGATAGACATCAAAAATGCTGGCGCAATCAGAGTTTTCGCTCCCAACGCTGTTGCGACGGTTTATGTGAAAAAAGGCGTGAATCAGAATATGGATAACGTAGAAGGATTGGAATCAAAAGTCATTTCACTCGACTATCCATATATTGATCTGACAAGCTTCCCAACGAAAGAACCCTATATGTATTACACCTACAAGGTGATTGTCACAGATCCTTCGTTGCCCAATGGCGCCATTTCGGGTGTCTACTCGGAGCCTGCTCCTGCAAAGCCGACGAAGGTGATGTTGATGATGAGCCCATATGGAGGAGTAGTGTATGTGGAGAATCAAAACGCATTTTTGTATCACTACACGGACGTTGTCTTTACTGTTTACGCGCGTGACGGTGTGAATGCCAATATGGACGATGTTACGGGTTGCGAAACCAAAGTGTTGGCTGCCGATGAACGTTCATTCGAGACGGCGTCCTTCCCTAAGGACGGAAATACCAAAAAATGCACCTACAAAGTGGTTGCAAAGGGAACAGGCATTGAAGCTGCTGGCGTAATTTCGGAATAATTCATTCGAACACATTTCTTTCTCTTAGCAGGAGGAGCTTAGCGCTCTTCCTGCTTTTTTTTTGCTTTTTTTTCGTTCCCTGCTTTTTCCATTGTATCTTTGCATAAATATTCCTGCGCGAGAGGAGCGGTTCGTGGTGAGCCAATAATCGGGCGCGGAATACGTTTGTATCAATGATGAAAGAAGAGAGTATAAAAATATTCGGCGCACGGGTGCATAACCTCAAAAATGTGGACCTCGAAATTCCGCGCCGCAAATTAGTCGTCATCACAGGTCTGTCGGGATCGGGCAAGTCGTCGCTGGCCTTCGACACAATCTATGCCGAGGGACAGCGTCGCTACATGGAGACCCTTTCGGCCTATGCACGCCAGTTTGTGGGAACCATGGAGCGTCCCGATGTCGACAAAATCACAGGGCTAAGTCCCGTGGTGGCTATCGAGCAGAAAACCACCAACAAAAATCCCCGCTCGACGGTCGGCACCGTCACCGAGATCAATGATTTCCTGCGCCTGCTCTACGCTCGCGCATCGCGTGCCTACTCCCCCGTGACCAACGAACGGATGATTCACTACACCGACGAGCAGATCGCACAACTGATCATGGAGGGCTTTGCGGGGCGCAAAATCGCCCTCATGGCGCCCGTGGTCAAGGGGCGGAAGGGTCACTACCGCGAACTGTTTGAATCGCTCGCCAAGAAGGGGTACATCTATGCGCGCATCGACGGCGAGATTCGCGAAATCGCGGGCGGCATGAAGCTCGATCGCTACAAAGTACACACGATTGATCTGGTGGTCGATCGGCTCAGTGTGGCACCCGATGCCGCCGAGCGGGTCATGACCTCGTTGCAGGAGGCGATGCGTCAAGGCAAGGGAACCATGGCGGTCTACGACTACGGTTCGAAGGGGCAGCGCTACTACTCGCGCCACCTGATGTGTCCCTCGACGGGGGTTGCCTTCGAGGATCCTGCCCCCTACACCTTCTCGTTCAACTCGCCGCAGGGGGCGTGTCCCCACTGCAATGGGCTGGGCGAAGAGGCGGTGTTCGACTTGACAAAAATCATCCCTAATACGGCACTTTCGCTGCGCGAAGGGGCGGTTGAGCCACTGGGCAAGTACCGCAATAATATGCTTTTTGCGCTGTTAGAGATGCTGGGGCGACGCTACGACTTCACGATCGACGATCCCATTGAAACCCTCTCCGAGGAGGGGCTGAACGCTGTTCTGTACGGCGATTCGGAGCCGCTGACGATCAACATGGCGGAATTTGCCTCGTCGGGCGGCAACCGCCTTGCCTCGTGGGAGGGGGTGGCGGAGTTCATAGCCCGCACCGAGGAGGACGAATCGGCACACGGACGCAAGTGGCGCGAGCAATTTCTGGTCTACCGCAAATGCAGCGTTTGCGGGGGTAGCCGTTTGAAAAAAGAGGCATTGCAGTTCCGCATTGGCGATAAAAATATTGCAGACATCTCCGCCTTGGCGATCACCGACTTCATGGAGTGGGTGGAGCATATCGAGGAGCAGATGAGTGTCAAAGAGTGGCACATCGCGCAGGAGGTGGTCAAAGAGATCCGCGAACGGGCGCACTTCCTCGCCGAGGTGGGGTTGGGTTACCTCTCCTTAGCGCGGTCGTCGCGGTCGTTGTCGGGGGGCGAGAGCCAACGCATTCGGCTGGCGACGCAGATCGGTTCGAAGTTGGTCAACGTGCTGTATATTCTCGACGAGCCGAGCATCGGACTGCACCAACGCGACAATCATCGACTGATCCATAGTCTTGAGGGTCTGCGCGATGCGGGTAACTCGGTGATTGTGGTCGAACACGACGAGGAGATGATGCGCGCTGCCGATTTTGTGGTCGACGTGGGCCCTAAGGCGGGGCGCAAGGGTGGTCATATTGTGGCGGCGGGGACGTTCGCCGACATACTCCACTCCGACTCGATCACGGCGGACTACCTCACGGGGCGGCGGCGGATCGAGATTCCCACCACGCAGCGCAAAGGAACGGGGCAGTGCATCGCCATTCGCGGCGCGCGAGGTAACAACCTGAAAAATATCGACGTAGACTTCCCGCTCGGCAAATTTATCTGCGTGACAGGGGTCAGCGGATCGGGCAAATCGACCTTGATCAACGAGACCCTGCGCCCGATTCTGAGCAAAGAACTCTACCGTTCCTACGACCAGCCGCTGTCCTATGCTTCGGTGGCGGGGATCGAGCGGATTGATAAGTTGGTGGTGGTCGATCAATCGCCCATTGGGCGTACACCACGCAGCAATCCAGCCACTTACTCCAACGTCTTTGGCGATATTCGCAAGCTCTTCGAGCTGACACCCGATGCACAGATCCGCGGTTTCAAGGCGGGGCGCTTCTCCTTCAACGTCAAGGGTGGGCGCTGCGAGGTGTGCCGTGGTGCGGGGGTGCAGACCATCGAGATGAACTTTCTGCCCGACGTCTACGTGACCTGCGCGGCGTGTGGCGGCAACCGCTATAACCGCGAGACATTGGAGGTGAAATTCAAGGGTAAAAGCATCAACGATGTGCTGAATATGACGGTCAACATGGCGGTGGAATTTTTCGAAAACATCCCCGCTATCTACCAAAAACTGCACGCCATTCAGGAGGTTGGACTGGGTTATTTGACATTGGGTCAACCCTGCACAACGCTGTCTGGAGGTGAGAGCCAACGCATAAAACTTGCTTCCGAACTCTCGAAACGCGACACAGGTAGCACGCTTTACATTCTCGACGAGCCGACCACGGGGCTGCACTTCGAGGATATTCGTCAACTTTTGGAGGTACTCAACAAGTTGGTAGACCGAGGAAATACGGCGATTGTGATCGAACACAACCTCGATGTGGTGAAGGTTGCCGACCACGTGATCGACATCGGTCCCGAAGGTGGCGCGGCAGGTGGCGAGGTGGTGGCGGTGGGTACTCCGCACGAAATAGCCCAGTGCGGGCGCAGCTACACAGGTCAATTTTTAGCGCGCATGGGACTTTGAGAAGCCCTGCAATGTGATTCGAAATGCGGCGCCCTCCTTCTCGAAAAATAGCAAGCGAATGCCTCTTTATAAAGTAAGGCATTAATTTTGCATAGGTAGCACAAAACCTTATGTGCTATGAAAAAGATTTTCGTTTTTGCGTTGGGCGTGTTGCTGTGTGCTGCCGCCTACACCGTGATCGGACAGAAAAAGAGCCTGTCACCCAATGAAGAGCGGCGCGAAGTGCGCGAAAAGCGGCGTGCGGATCGCATCGCCGAATATGAAAAGCACACCGACTCGCTGGTGTTGTCGCGCAACTTCCAATTCAACCCGCAGACCATGCAGCAGTTGCCTGCGGGCTTGGTGCGGCAGATCATCAACCCCGCGTTCAATCTGGGCGTGTGGAGTGGGGCGGTCGACATTTGCCTGCCCTACATCAAAGGTTACGTGCCGCCCTATTACACTACGATCATCAACTACACGATGCCCAATGTGCAGGGCTACCTCGCCGAGCAGACGCACGAGGGGTGGATGGTGAGCTTCTCGACCTCGCTTTTCTCGGCTTCGACCTATACGTTCACCTTCGAGATCTACTCGCAGACGGGTGGCGCGGTGTTGACAATCACCAATCCGTGGTACAACCCCGTGCAGTATTCGGGTTCTATTTCGCAGCTTTATTAGGAATATCGAAGTGGCGGAAACGCCTCTTCGCACCTCGGATGCTTTGTGGTGTAGCTTCGACCGATGTGTGGTCGTCGCCTGCCCTCCCAGCATCTATTCAAGGGCGCAGCATCGATCGCTGCGTCCTTTTTTAGTCCTCTTTGTGGCAGCAGGTGTGGTTCATCAACACCGTGTGCGGCACCGTGCCGTGCGAGATGAGCTGAATGGGACAGTTGTAGTTTTGCAACTGCTCGGCGGTGATGACGTTCGAGCTGTGGCGATGAACGTGACCGTTCACGCAGACGATGTTGCGCACCACGCTGGTGATCGTGCCGAGGTCGTGCGAGACCATGACAATCGCCATGCGGTGGTTCAGCTCGTGCAGCATCCGATAAAGCTCGTTTTCGAATTTGTTATCCACGAAATTCGTCGGCTCGTCGAGGATCAGCAACTTGGGATCGGCAATCACCGCGCGGCACAGCAGCGCGCGCTGCATCTGCCCGCCCGAAACTTCACCAATCGGTTGTGTTGCCGTCTCGCCGATGCCTGCCGTGTCGAGCAACTGCTGCGCCTTCGCGCGGTCGTCCGAGGTGTAGCGAACCAAAAAACCTTTTTGCCCTTGCAAGCCCGATAGAACCACTTCGAGTACGGAGATAGGGAAGGTTCGGTCGAAGTCGGAAATCTGCGGCATATAGCCTATAAGACGCTCTCTTTCGCGAAATAATTCGCGAGAAAGGGTAATTGTGCCTGTGTAGCTGACCGTGCCGAGAATCGCCTTCATCAGCGTGGTCTTGCCGCCACCGTTGGGACCAATCACACCCAAAAAATCATCGGCATAGATCTCCAAATTGGCGTTGTGCAGCACTTCTGTGTCGTCGTAATGGACGCTAAGGTCGCGGATAGATACGAGTGGGGTCATTATTGGGCGATGATTAAGTCGGTAATTTCCTGTATATTAGCTATGAAATCTTCGCGGAGCGGGTCGATTTCGACGTAGTTGGCGTCGATGTCGCGCGCGATGATTTCGACCGTTGAGGCGGGAAACTGTTTCTGGTAGAAGATGCGTCGCACGCCGTCTTTGCGTGCCTGTCCGATGATTTGCGACAGCCGTTTCGCCGACGGCTCTTTGCCCTCGTTTTCGATCGCGACCTGACGCAATCCGTAAGCGCGGGCGTAGTAGGTGAGTGCAGGGTGGTAGATGATGAAATACTTGATGTCACTGGCTTTAAGTTTCTCTGCAATAGATAGATCAATGGCTTGCAGGCGCACTGTTAACGCCTTGTAGTTGCGCTCGTACTTCGTTGAGTCGGGGTAGATGCGATGCAGCGCATTGTAGGCGTTCTCCGCCATGATCTGCAATTCGCGCGGTGAGGTCCAGACGTGCGGGTCGATGCCGTGTGCGTGGTGCTTGCCGCCGACGCAATGCGAGCAGGTGCCAGCGATCGGCTCGATGCCCCGGCTGAGATTCACGATCTTCGCGGTGTCGGCGATCTTCGACAGCAGGGTAGTTTCGAAGTCGATTAGCCCGACGTTGAAAATCAGCCGCGCCTCGTTGAGTCCGATGAATTGCTTAGGGGTAGGCTCGAAGGTCTCAGGACTGGCGCCAGAGGGAACCAGCACCTCGATGTCGAAATCGTTGCCGACAATCTCGCCGACGAGCGTGCGCAGGGGGAGAATAGAGACGTACAAAGTTCTACTTTCGGGCTTTGGCTGAGGCGTGCAGCTCGGCAGAAGTGCGAGCGCGGCAAGTGTGGCAGCGCAGAGTCGAATAAAGGATGTTATTTTCATTGTATGTTTTTGTTTATCAATAAGTTATTGCGTGTGATGCAGTAGGGTAGGGCGTTGCGGCGTTTGTGACGAATGGTCAGCCCAATAGCGATCAGTATGGTGCATATACGCAGTATGTTAGCCACCACGTTGCCCGCTGTGCCGCTATCGCCGACGACAAAGAGAATCCACGGGGCATTCATCAGCGTGTGGAGGCAGATCGCGTACCACAAATTGTAGTTCCACTCGACGTAAATCCAACTAAAAAAGATGCTTCCCGCTGCCGTAACTCCAAATGCGGCGGTGGCTGTGGCGGCGTCATGCCCTTGGCAGAGGTGCAGCGCCCCGAAAACGACGGCTGGAAGTAGGGTAGCGGGCAGAAACCCCCAGCCCGCATTGCGAAAGAGCTGGCCGAAGACGAACCCTCTGAATACCAGCTCTTCAAAGAGTGCTGCAATGAGTATGCGGCAGACAAAATGGTCGATGGAGTGGTCGGTGGCAAACTGCCCAACAATCATGTAACCTATAAACATAGGTGCGGTGCAGAGGAGCGCAAAGAGTGCCGCGCGCGGGATGTTACCCGATAGTCCAAAGGCTGTCGGCAGGTCGCGTAGCTTGTGTAACAGGAGTGCCGCGAGGAATAAAACGATGCCTGACAGCAGATAATTTAATGTGTAATGTGCTGTGAGTGAATAATGTATAAATCCGCCGATGTGTCGAACGAGCATACTATCGTGCCAGAGGTAAAAGAATAGAACGAATGCTGTGAGGATGATGATGGATCGTTTCATGGTAAATCGAGTTGCAATTTTGTGCAAAGATAGTGCAAGCCGAGCGGAGCGCCAAATTTATTTGGGCGCATCCGAGGCGCCGCCTATTTTCTGTAAAGATAGTGCAAGCCGAGCGGAGCGCCAAATTTATTTGGGCGCATCCGAGGCGCCGCGCAATCGTCGAATGGGTGTGACGTATTTCTTGTTCCGTTTTGTTGTGTTTATATGCTTAACAATGCAGTACAATACACTCATTATAAATATATTAACACATTATTTAACATAATATATATATTACACCAAGTGTTTATTTCTTTGGTGAGAAACTTTCGAAAGTTTGATCGGCGTAGAAGACGGTGACGCGCACGACTTCGGCGGCAGAAGCTGCGCGTTGAAGCGGTTGCTGTGGTAGCGTCGTAGCTGGACTGTCGGATGTTGGGCGTTGTGTGTTCGAGGTCAGCATTTCGGGTCTCGCAGACAAATCAAACATATCGCGACCTTCGACTGGAGAAGTTGCCGTTTCGCTATCTCGGAACATGACCTCGGAATCGAGGAGCAGCCAGTCGGGATTGATTCGCGGAAAGCGCCGGAGGATCTTTTGTAGCAAATCAAATCCGGGTTTATTTCGTCCAGACAAAATATGGGAAATTCCCGAAGGTTGAATTTCGAGTATCTCGGCAAGTCGGCTGGAGGACAAACCTTCACTTTTCATCAAATTGAGCAATTTCTCCCTCATCTGTGTAATTTTTTACAAATATAACTGTTTTTCTTTTGTAAAACAAATACAATGTACTTTTGTGAAATGTCAACTGTTGTTTATAATGTTTACAATTGTAATCATGTGGTTATTGTTAAATGCAGCCCCAACCATTTACATGATGTATTAATGTATGTAATTATATGTAAATACTTGATGTATAGGAATGTAATATGATGTATAATTCATGTACAACGATCTCTACCCCACCGTGCTTCAAACGACGTAATGCTGTTAAATCATTACTCCCTATGATTTTTGCAAC
>JAVXFC010000044.1:0-12781 GCA_036658095.1 Alistipes sp.
AGCGGGTTTCGACCCATCCACACGCAGCTACGGCTGTTGTTTATAACAAGGAACTAGAAAAGAAAAAATAAAAATTTAAGATTATGGCAAACCATAAGTCATCGAAAAAAAGAATCCGCCAGTCGCTGACTAAGCGAGTTCACAACCGTCTGTACCACAAGACGGCTCGTAATGCGGTCAAAGCACTTCGCAGCACCTCGGAGAAGAGCGCTGCCGAGACCTTGCTTCCAATGGTCACCACCATGCTGGACAAACTCGCCAAACACAACATCATCCACAAAAACAAAGCAGGTAACCTGAAAAGTGCGCTTCAGCTCCACGTGAACGCATTGTAAGCACCTCGCTCATCGATAGACACAGCAAACGACTTCGGAGATCCTCCGAGGTCGTTTGTGCGTTTGCGGATCAAGCACAACGCCGCAGGGTTGGACGCCCCCCTCGACAATCACCGACATGTCTGTCGAAAATCTATAAAAAAAAATCGACGATCTTACAAAAAAATCCAAAAAAATCGTATTTTCGCCTCTATTAACAACGCGATTTCACACGAAGAAACTGTTTTGAATTTATTAAGAAGTTTCTAAAACCCACATAGGTCATGAAGCAGAAAACAATCATTTTATGCCTTTGCATTCTCCTTCAAGGAGTCTTTGCACAAGCGCAGTCGGTAACCGCTATCACCGACAAAACATCCGCAAAACAGACCGCACAAGCATCGCAGACGGTTCTGACCAACGAGGCGCTGATGCGTATGGCGATCGCCATTTCGGTGGAGAACGTCGCAGCTGGTGGAGGGCCCTTCGGTGCCGTCATCGCACGCAATGGCGTGGTGATTGCCACGGGCAAGAACCGCGTAACTTCAGACTGTGACCCCACTGCCCATGCCGAAATAAGTGCCATTCGTGCAGCAGCTAAAGTGCTTGGTACATTTAACTTGAGTGGTTGCCAGATCTACACCTCGTGCGAACCCTGCCCGATGTGTCTGGGGGCAATCTACTGGGCACACTTGGATCGGATGTACTACGGCAACGACAAGCACGACGCGGCGAAAATCGGTTTCGACGACGCCTTCATTTACGAAGAGCTGAAACTCAAGCCAGCCGATCGGAAGT
Organism: Alistipes sp.; assembly: GCA_036658095.1. Classification (GTDB taxonomy): domain Bacteria; phylum Bacteroidota; class Bacteroidia; order Bacteroidales; family Rikenellaceae; genus Alistipes. The sequence continues at coordinate 1,113 of JAVXFC010000044.1, forward strand.
TGAAATCGGAGGTATTGCTCCCTAAGAAGGCGATCAAAGCCTTCGAAGATTGGCAATCGAAACTCGACAAGGTCGAATATTAAGACAACAGCGGCTGCCCTTCGAAGGCAGCCGCTGCTATTTTACGCTACAAATAGTACCCTCGGTTGCTCATTTCCGAGGCTTGAAGCAGCGAAAATTCCGTCTTTTTCAGGGGGTAGTCCCAGCAACCCATTTGGTGAAAGATCGAACCTCCAAAGCCCGTTTTGAACTTGTAAAGTCCATACATCGGATGCGAAGGTTCCGCATTGGGCGCCACACCAAACAGGTCGTATTCACTACACCCATAGGCTTTTGCAATTTGTATTGCCTTCCATTGCATGGCGTAGGTAGGCATGAAATTGCGCATCACCGACGCCGACGCTCCATAGAGATAGGTGGCTCGGTGGCTCGATATGAGCAGGAACATAGCCGAGAGGGGAACCTGATCGACATAAGCGATCAGCAACTTGACCTGCACGGGCAGGTTGCTCTCCTCCATTTTGGTCGCGAAGACCGAGTGAAAATATTTTATATCATTCACGTGCAGCCCATTGCGCTGCGCTGTCTCCGTATATAAATCGTACCAGATCTGCAAATCGTTGATCGTCCCCAAGCGCACATCGACCCCTTTGCGCAGCGCCAAACCGATGTTGTAGCGCGTTTTGGGTTTCATGCGAGTCAAAATCTCCTGCTCTGCGGCATTCAGATCAACAATGATCGTATTGGCGGGCAAAACATCGCTATTCGAGCGCAATAAATTCCCATTGCGTGTATCAAAATTGAGCTTAAATTCCTGATATTTCTTCTCTGGGGCGCCCAGCCAACGCCCGTCCTCTGCATAATCCGACGGTTTGCCCCAATGCGATCGCCAATTCAGATCGTAACGGATAGCGATGCACTCCTGCGGCAAATAGGAACGCAGCGACTCGGACAGCTCCTCCAAAAATACCCCTTGATTCTCCTCCGAGGGTTCCACCTCGGGACCATAGGGGACATACGCCACGCAGTCGTTCGAGTTGAAATATTGCAAAAAGAGCAAAAAATCGGCGCGCGTATAGGAAAATCCGCCGACATTGAGGTACAGATCGCTGTTGCGCGCCTTGTAGTCGAAGGCAAAGGATTGCAATCCCTGCTTGCGCTTCACGCGTGACCAAAAAGATGTTTGCTGAATGATCGGGGTGTCATAAACATCGAGTATGGATTTTTTCTCTATATTCAGTTCCATTATCTATCTGAATTAAAACAATTTATCTTTTCGACAAAGATAACCCTTATATTGCAATAAGGCAAATTTTCAACGCAATGTAAAGGAGGTTATATAAATTCAAAACAGCTTCTTATCTATTCGAAAAATTGCTTATCTTTACACCAAATTATTTTTAGGTTATGGAGTCTCTCAAAGAATTATTCAAAATAGGATCTGGACCCTCAAGTAGCCACACCATGGGTCCCAAACTGGCTGCCGAACTCTTTGCCGCACGCCCCACGATCCCCGATGCCTACCGCGTGACGCTCTACGGATCACTCGCTGCCACGGGTCGCGGTCACTTGACCGACGTGGCAATCCTCTCGGTGCTGGAACCTATCGTGCCGACCGAGATCGTATGGCATCCCGAAATCACCCTCCCCTTCCACCCCAACGGAATGCTTTTCGAGGGGATGAAAAAAGGCGAAGTAATCGAGAATTGGACCGTTTACAGTGTGGGCGGCGGCTCACTCGCTGACGAACGCACGGGTCGCCGAAGCCCCACGAACATATACAGCCTGAGTACGATTGCTGAGATCAAGGAGTGGTGCTACCGCGAGGGTAAGACCTACTGGGAGTATGTGAACGACTGCGAAGGTCCCGAAATTTGGGACTACCTCGACACCGTCTGGACCACCATGTGCGAGACCATTCAGCGCGGTTTGTCCAACGAAGGGGTGCTGCCCGGCGGGCTGAAAGTAGCTCGTAAAGCCAGCACCTATTTGGTGAAATCGAAAAGCTATACCAATACAATTAGCTCACGAGCAAAGATTTACGCCTACGCGCTTGCCACCTCCGAGGAGAATGCCTCAGGCGGAACCGTGGTCACAGCCCCCACCTGCGGATCGAGCGGCGTGGTGCCTGCCGTACTGTATCACCTCGCCACCTCGCGCGATTTTCCGCGCGAACGCATCCTCCACGCACTCGCCACTGCGGGGCTTTTTGGCAATGTGGTGAAGACCAACTCCTCCATTTCGGGGGCAGAGGTCGGCTGCCAAGGTGAGGTCGGCGTAGCGTGCGCCATGGGCGCTGCCGCTGCGTGCCAGCTCTTTGGCGGCACCCCTGCGCAGATCGAATATGCGGCCGAAATGGCACTCGAACACCACCTCGGTTTGACGTGCGACCCCATGTGTGGATTGGTGCAAGTACCTTGTATCGAGCGTAATGCGATTGCTGCCGCACGCGCACTCGATGCGAACATCTACGCCACCCTCTCCGACGGTACGCACATGGTGAGCTACGACAAAGTAGTGGCTGTGATGAACGAAACGGGACACAATATCCCAAGTCTCTACCGCGAAACCTCCGAGGGAGGCTTGGCGCGCGGTTGCACCATTCACCAATAAAATTCTCCGCCAACCATACAACAAGAAAGACCGCTCATTTGAGCGGTCTTTCTTCACTTATCGTGTGCGCAGACGTTTATTTCGCCGCTTGCAGCACCTCTAATTCAGCTTTCGAACCCACGATCAAGGTGTCGTAATCGCGCAGACCTGTACCACCGGGTATCAGGTGACCGCAGATTACATTCTCCTTCAGATTCTCCAGCGGGTCAATCTTACCTTGGATCGCAGCCTCGTTCAGCACCTTGGTGGTCTCTTGGAACGAAGCCGCCGAAATGAAGCTCGAAGTCTGAAGCGCTGCACGAGTGATACCTTGCAGCACCTGATTGGATGTTGCGGGGATGATATCACGCACCTGCACGGGGCTAAGATCGCGACGTTTCAAGCTCGAATTCTCGTCACGCAGCTTACGCAGCGAAATGATCTGTCCGGGTTGCACGTTTGCCGAGCCACCTGCTTCGGTCACAACCACCTTGTCGTACAGGTCGTCGTTGACATCCATAAACTCCCACTTATCAGCGGTTTGATCCTCAAAGAAGCGGGTGTCACCCGGATCTTGAATTTGCACCTTGCTCATCATCTGACGAACGATGACCTCGAAATGCTTATCATTGATCTTCACGCCCTGCATACGGTAAACCTCCTGCACCTCATTGACAATGTACTCTTGCACCTTCGTAGGACCGAGGATGTTCAAGATGTCGCTGGGGGTGATGGCGCCGTCCGAGAGCGGACTTCCCGCCTTGACGTAGTCGTTCTCCTGTACGATGATCTGGCGCGACAGTGGCACGAGGTAGTGTTTCACATCGCCCTCCTTCGAGGTGATGACAATCTCGCGGTTACCACGTTTGATCTTACCGAAGGTCACCTCACCGTCAATCTCCGACACAATGGCGGGGTTCGACGGATTACGCGCCTCGAAGAGTTCGGTCACACGCGGCAGACCACCCGTGATATCACCACCCGACTTGCCGACGGCACGCGGGATCTTAATCAGGATATCACCCGTCTTGATCTTCGCATTATCTTTCACCACAACGTGCGCCGAAACGGGCAAGTTGTACTGTTTAACCTCAAGACCCTCTTTGTCAACAACTTTAATGACAGGGTTTTTGGTCTTATCTTTCGACTCGATGACCACTTTCTCCGAAAGTCCAGTCTGCTCATCACGCTCCTCGCGGTAGGTGATGCCCTCGACCACACTGTCGTAAACTACGCGACCCTCGTGTTCCGAAATAATAACGGCATTATAGGGATCCCACTCGCAAAGCAAATCGCCTTTCTTGACCATTTGGTCGTCCGTAACAAAGAGGGTCGAACCGTAGGGAAGGTTGTGGGTATAGAGTACAATTTCGGTCTTCGGATCAACAATACGCATCTCCGACTGGCGCGAAATAACGATCGTACTCACCTCACCAGCCGAGTTTTTACCCTTGACCGTGCGCAGCTCGTCGATCTCCAAACGACCTTCATATTTCGAAATAACGTTGGTCTCGACAGCGCTTCCGCCTGCCACACCACCGACGTGGAAGGTACGCAATGTAAGCTGTGTACCCGGCTCACCAATCGACTGAGCCGCAATGACACCGACCACTTCGCCCTTCTGCACCATGCGTGCCGTCGCCAAGTTGCGACCGTAGCACTTCGCGCAGACACCGCGACGTGCCTCGCACGTCAGCACCGAGCGGATCTCCACAGACTCCAATGGCGATTTTTCGATAGCCATGGCAATGTCTTCGGTAATCTCGTCACCTGCTTCGCAGATCATTTCGCCCGTCAACGGGTGGATCACATCGTTGAGTGCCGTACGACCCAAAATACGATCATAGAGCGTCTGCACCACATCGTCGTTGCGCTTGATCGCCGTAGCGGTCAAACCACGCAACGTGCCGCAGTCCTCCTCGTTGATGATCACATCCTGCGCCACATCGACCAAACGACGCGTCAGGTAACCCGCATCGGCAGTCTTCAATGCCGTATCCGCCAGACCCTTACGGGCGCCGTGGGTAGAGATGAAGTACTCCAACACCGACAGACCCTCCTTGAAGTTCGAGAGGATCGGGTTCTCAATAACCTGCTGACCACCTTCGACACCCGATTTCTGCGGTTTGGCCATCAGACCACGCATACCGCTCAACTGGCGGATCTGCTCCTTCGAACCACGGGCGCCAGAGTCAAGCATCATGTAAACAGGGTTGAATCCGTCGTTATCGTTAATCAACGTGTCGATCACGACCTTCGTCAATTTGGTATTAATATTTGTCCAGACGTCAATGATCTGGTTGTAACGCTCATTGTTGGTAATCAGACCCATGTTGTAGTCCTCCATGATCGAGTCGGCACGGTCGTAACCCTCCTGCACCAACTTCTGCTTCTCCTCGGGGATGATCACCGCATCGAGGTTGAACGACAGACCACCACGGAATGCCATGTGGTAACCCATTGCCTTGATCGCGTCGAGGAAGTCAGCCACCTTCGCGGCACCTGCCTTCTTCATCACCACAGCGATGATGTCACGCAACGAACGCTTGGTCAGCACCTCGTTGATGTAACCCACCTCTTCGGGAACCACTTGGTTGAACAACACACGGCCCACGGTCGTCTCCTTCAACACTTTGACGTAGTTACCTTTTTCGTCCAAGTCGTGAACCATACATTTGATCATGGCGTGCAGATCAACGCGTTTCTCGTTGTAGGCGATGACAACCTCTTCGGGACCATAGAACGTAATACCCTCACCCTTAACGCCCTTACGAGGTTTGGTGATGTAGTACAGACCGAGTACCATATCCTGCGAAGGCACGGTGATAGGTGCGCCATTGGCAGGATTCAAGATGTTATGCGAACCGAGCATGAGCAACTGTGCCTCCAAAATCGCTGCATTACCCAGAGGTAAATGCACCGCCATTTGGTCACCGTCGAAATCGGCATTGAATGCCGTACAAGCCAACGGGTGCAACTGCATTGCTTTGCCCTCGATCAACTTGGGCTGGAAAGCTTGGATACCCAGACGGTGCAGGGTCGGAGCGCGGTTCATCAGCACGGGGTGTCCCTTGATGACGTTCTCCAGAATGCCCCAGATCACAGGATCCTTGCGGTCGATAATTTTCTTAGCCGACTTCACCGTCTTCACGATGCCGCGCTCGATGAGCTTGCGGATCACAAAAGGCTTGTAAAGTTCAGCCGCCATATCTTTCGGAATACCCATTTCGTGCATCTTCAACTCAGGACCCACGACGATCACCGAACGTGCCGAATAATCGACACGCTTACCGAGCAAGTTCTGACGGAAGCGACCTTGTTTACCCTTCAGCGAGTCGGACAACGACTTCAGAGGGCGGTTGCTTTCGTTCTTCACGGCGTTGCTCTTGCGCGAGTTGTCGAACAGCGAATCGACCGCCTCCTGCAACATACGTTTCTCATTACGCAAGATCACCTCTGGCGCCTTGATCTCGATCAGACGTTTCAGGCGGTTGTTGCGAATAATCACGCGGCGGTAGAGGTCGTTCAGGTCGGAAGTCGCAAAGCGACCACCGTCCAGCGGCACCAATGGACGCAGTTCGGGTGGGATCACGGGGATCACGTTCAGCACCATCCATTCGGGTTTGTTACGCCCGTTCGAAGCGCGGAACGACTCGATGACATTCAGACATTTCAGCGCATCGCTCTTACGTTGCTGCGAAGTTTCGGTCGAAGCTTTGTGGCGCAACGAGTAGGACATCGAATCGAGATCCACGCGCTTCAAGAGCGTGTAGACCGCTTCGGCACCCATTTGAGCGATGAATTTATTGGGATCTTCGTCGTCGAGAGCTTGGTTTCCCTTGGGCAAGAGAGCCAGTGCATCGAGGTACTCTTTCTCCGAGAGGGTCTGCAAACGCTCGATACCCTGTTCGGATGCAACACCCGCATTGACTACCACATAACGCTCGTAGTAGACGATCGCCTCCAACTTCTTGGTCGGGATACCCAGTAGGTAGCCGATCTTCGAAGGCAGCGAACGGAAGTACCAAATATGCACCACCGGCACCACCAGCGAGATGTGACCCATGCGCTCGCGGCGCACTTTTTTCTCGGTCACCTCCACACCGCAACGGTCGCAGACGATTCCCTTGTAGCGAATACGTTTGTACTTACCGCAATGGCACTCGTAATCCTTCACCGGGCCGAAGATCCGCTCACAGAACAGACCGTCGCGCTCCGGTTTATAGGTACGGTAGTTAATGGTTTCAGGCTTCAACACCTCGCCACTCGACTGTGCCAAGATCTCCTCGGGAGATGCAAGTCCAATCGAAATTTGGCTGTAACCATCATTGGTTTTATAGTCTTTGGTAAATGACATAATCTATCTTTTTTTCTTATCTTCTGACATTACACACACCTTGGCTTACTCGAGTTTGACCGACAACGCCAGACCGCGCAGCTCGTGGAGCAACACGTTCATCGCCTCGGGGATACCCGGCTTGGGCATATTATCGCCCTTCACAATCGCTTCGTACGCCTTAGCTCGACCCATGACGTCATCCGACTTGATCGTAAGAACCTCTTGCAGGATGTTCGCTGCACCGAAGCCCTCCAAAGCCCAGACCTCCATCTCGCCGAAACGCTGACCGCCGAATTGAGCCTTACCGCCCAGAGGTTGCTGCGTGATCAGAGAGTAAGGACCGATCGAACGTGCGTGCATCTTATCGTCGATCATGTGTCCCAGTTTGAGCATATAGATCACACCTACCGTGGCTGGCTGATCGAACATCTCGCCCGTGCCGCCGTCATAAAGATAGGTACGACCACTGTGCGGAAGTCCTGCTTTGGCGGTGTAGTCGTTGATCTGGTCGAGGGATGCACCGTCGAAAATCGGCGTTGCAAACTTCATTCCCAGCTCGCGACCAGCCCAACCAAGCACCGTCTCGTAGATCTGTCCAAGGTTCATACGCGAAGGCACACCCAGTGGGTTCAAGCAGATGTCGACAATGGTTCCGTCGTCCAAGAAGGGCATATCCTCGTCGCGCACGATACGCGCTACGATACCCTTATTACCGTGACGTCCAGCCATTTTATCGCCCACCTTCAGCTTACGCTTCTTGGCAACGTAGACCTTCGCCATTTGAATCACACCCGTCTGCGGCAATTCGTCGCCATTGGTGAGGTTGTATTTCTCGCGTTTGATCGCCGCGTCGGTCTTCTTCCACTCAATGGTGTAGTTGTTGATCGTCGCTTCGATCAGCGTATCGAGATGCGCATCGCCCGTCCATTTGCACGTTCCGAGGCTCAGGAAGCCCATTGCCACGCCCGTTTTTTCGTCCGTCGATTTGCGCGAAAGCTCCTCCAGCAATTTCTGCGAGAACTTCGTACCTGCGGGATAGATCTCCACACCAAAGTAGTCGGTGATGCCCACCGTGGTCTTGCCTTGCAGCAGCGACCAGAGTTTCGACACCAAGAGTTTCGTCAGCTCGACAATCTCGCCAGCAAACTTCTCGTCCAACTGCTCCAACTGCGCCTTCTCGGCACTCTTGCTCTTTTTGCCCTCCTTGTTGGCGCGGCTGTAAAGCGTTGTGCCGATGATCACACCGTGCAACGACGGCTGCGCCTTGAGCGAAGCATCCTTCACATCACCCGCTTTGTCGCCAAAGATCGCGCGCAGAAGTTTCTCCTCAGGCGAGGGATCGCTCTCACCCTTGGGGGTGATCTTACCGATCAGGATGTCGCCCGGGTGTACATTAGCACCCACGCGAATCACACCGTTGGCATCCAAATCCTTGGTTGCCTCCTCGCTCACGTTCGGAATATCCGACGTCAGCTCCTCGATACCGCGCTTGGTATCGCGCACCTCCATGATGTACTCATCGACGTGGATCGAGGTGAAGATATCCTCACGCTGGATACGCTCCGAGATCACAATAGCATCCTCGAAGTTGTAACCCTTCCATGGCATGAATGCCACCTTGAGGTTACGTCCCAGTGCCAACTCGCCATGTTGAGTCGAGTAGCCCTCGGTCAAGATCTGACCTTTGGTCACCTTGTCGCCCGTCAAAACCGAGGGTTTCAAAGTCACCGAAGTATTTTGGTTCGTACGGCGGTAGCGAGGTAACATATAGGTCGTCACCTCAGGGGCAAACGACACAAGAATCTCATCCTCCGTACGTTCATATTTAATTTGAATCTTCGTCGCATCGGCGAAAGTAACCACACCATCACCCTCCGCAACAATCTGAATGCGGCTATCGGTGATCATGTCTTTCTCGATACCTGTACCCACGATCGGAGCTTCGCTCGTCACCAAAGGCACAGCCTGACGCATCATGTTCGAACCCATCAAGGCACGGTTGGCATCATCATGCTCCAAGAACGGAATCAAGCTGGCGGCAATCGAGGCAATCTGGTTCGGCGCCACATCCATCAGATTCACTTCGTCGGCGGTAACCACGGGGAAATCGGCTCCCTCGCGCGCTTTGATACGCTCAGGCTCCAAGAAATGTCCCGCGTCGTCGATCGGAATGTTCGATTGAGCGACAATCTTACCCTCCTCCTCTTCGGCAGAGTAGTACTTGATATGCGAATTGTCCAGATCAATGACGCTGTCCGCCACCGAACGATAGGGTGTCTCGATGAATCCCATGGGCGAAATCTTCGCAAAAACACAGAGCGAGGAGATCAGACCGATGTTAGGACCCTCGGGAGACTCAATCGGGCAGAGACGACCGTAGTGCGTGTAGTGAACATCTCGCACCTCGAAGCCTGCGCGATCACGCGACAGACCGCCCGGTCCGAGTGCCGACAAACGGCGCTTGTGGGTGATCTCGGCCAAGGGGTTGATTTGATCCATGAACTGCGAGAGCTGCGAGGTACCGAAGAACGAGTTGATGACGCTCGACAGGGTCTTGGCGTTGATCAAATCGACAGGGGTAAACACCTCGTTATCACGCACATTCATGCGCTCACGAATGGTACGTGCCATGCGCACGAAGCCCACCGAGAACTGGTTCGAAAGCTGCTCGCCCACGGTGCGGACACGGCGGTTCGAGAGGTGATCGATATCATCGACCTCCGCCTTCGAGTTGATCAGCTGAATCAGGTATTTGATGATGGCGATGATATCCTCACGGGTCAACGTGCGAATAGCAGGATCGGTTGCCATACCCAACTTTTTGTTGATACGGAAACGACCTACATCGCCCAAGTCGTAACGCTTGTCCGAGAAGAACAACTTCTCGATCACATCGCGCGCCGTAGCCTCATCGGGCGGCTCCGAAGCACGAAGCTGCCTATATATATAGACCACCGCCTCTTTCTCCGAGTTGCAGGGGTCTTTTTGTAATGTATTGTATATGATCGAGAAATCGACGCCCGACTGGCTCTCCTTGTGCAGAAGAATGGTCTTGGCACCGCTTTCGATAATCTGATCTACGTGTTGCTCTTCGAGTACCGTCTCGCGATCCACGATCACCGTGTTACGCTCAATCGAGACCACCTCGCCCGTATCCTCATCCACGAAATCCTCGACCCATGTCGAAAGAACACGTGCAGCCAACTTGCGACCAACCGCTTTTTTCATGTTGGCTTTGTTGACCTTCACCTCGTCGGCAAGATCAAAGATCTCCAGAATCTGCTGATCAGCCTCGAAACCAATGGCACGCAATAGCGTGGTAACGGGTAATTTCTTTTTACGGTCGATGTAGGCGTACATCACATTGTTGATGTCCGTAGCAAACTCGATCCACGAACCCTTGAAGGGGATGATACGTGCCGAGTAGAGCTTCGTGCCGTTGGTGTGCATACTCTGACCGAAGAATACGCCCGGCGAACGGTGCAGCTGCGATACAATCACACGCTCCGCACCATTGATGACGAACGTTGCACGCTCGGTCATGTAGGGGATTGTACCGAAATAAACGTCTTGGACGACCACACCAAAATCCTCGTGTTCGTCGTCGGTACAATAGAGTTTAAGTTTGGCTTTTAATGGAACACTATATGTGAGACCTCTTTCGAGACACTCTTCGATCGAATAACGGGGCGGATCGATATAGTAATCTATGAATTCCAGAACAAAATTGTTCCGGGTGTCTGTGATGGGAAAATTCTCCTGAAATACCCTATACAGCCCCTCGTTTTTACGATTTTCGGCTGTGGTATCCATCTGGAAAAAGTCACGGAATGATTTGAGCTGTACCTCCAGCAGATCAGGATAAGGAACCCTGTTCTTGACTGTCGAGAAGCTGACTCTTTGTTGTGTGTTTTTTACGGACATCGGTAGAATCCAAATTAAGTTGAAGTGTAAGTCGCGGGTGTGTTACGTTCCCTCCCTAAAAACGGGAATCATTTATCCCGCTAATGCCCCCGATGTAAGCACGTTACACCTCGAGAGCATTCGAAACACCAAAGACCAGACACAGCACAAAACGGCACTTCTGATCTTTAGACCAAGAAAGGCATAGAGCTTACGCTTGCCGTAAGCCCTATACCTGAGTTGTCTGAAACGTACTAAGTAGCAGAACTACTTAACCTCAACTTCAGCACCAGCCTCTTCGAGCTGACCCTTGATCGACTCAGCCTCTTCCTTCGATACACCTTCCTTGACAGCCTTCGGTGCGCCGTCAACCAATGCCTTAGCGTCGCCCAGCGACAGACCAGCAATGTCTTTAACGACCTTGATCACCTGAAGTTTTGCCTGACCTGCGCCCTTCAAAATCACGTCAAACGACGTCTTCTCAGCGACAGCAGCCTCTCCGGCAGCAGCGGGTGCAGCAACTGCAACAGCAGCAGCAGCGGGTTCAATACCGTATTCCTCTTTGAGGATCGTAGCCAATTCAGTTACTTCCTTAACTGTCAAATTTACCAATTCTTCAGCCAGTTTCTTTACATCTGCCATAGTTGTAATCTTATTAAATTCTTATTATTAATTCTTATGTTAATTATTTCTTGTTTCGAGCGTCTTAACGATACCCGCAATTTTTTGCCCTGCATTGGCTTGCAATGCTGCGATAACATTCTTGGCAGGGGATTGCAACATCGCGATGATATCGCCGATGAGTTCCTCCTTGCTTTTGACGTTACACAGAGCC
>JAVXFC010000045.1:0-12672 GCA_036658095.1 Alistipes sp.
CGTGGAATATGCCGAACATGAACTTTCACGCACCACGTGGAGTGCGAAAAGCTGGGTAGAAATGAACGCTTAAAATAGAAAACTATGAAAGATTTTGACAAGGTAATTTGGCGTGACGCACTGACATTCGTCGATTTTTTTGCCTCGTGGTGCGGACCGTGCCAAACAATGCACCCCACCATTGACAAATTCCGCGAACAGATGCGCGGACGGGTCGACGTCTACAAAATAGACATTGATTCACAGGAGGATGCCAAAATCATCCACCGCTACAACATCCGCTCCGTGCCGACGTGCATACTCTTCTGTCGGGGTGAAATCGTATGGCGCGAAAGTGGGCTAATGACCCTCGAACACCTGCGCAGCGTGGTGGAAGAGCAGGAACGCAAGGAGCGTGTAAAAAGCAATTAACGAGGCTGTTAAGCCTCGAAACGCCAGGTGATCTCCTCGTGGATGAAGTCTGCGGAAGGAGAAGAGCCGAGAGAACTGACGGTGCAGACGATCGCATCGCGGTTCTCTTTTTTTTGTCCTAAAGCTGCCAGCAAAGCCACCGCCCCCTGTGCCGTCAGACGATCGTCAGGGTTGCGGCGCACCACCTCGGTCACCACGCTCAGCAGCTCAAGCGAACATTGAGGATTGCGCGCAGCACCCAAAAGGGCAGCATATTGCAGCAAGGTGGGTTGCCCCGCTGCCGTCCACGCCGCGACCAACTCCGCGAGGGGATGCCAGCGGCTCACAAGTGCTTGCGCTGCCTCTGCCGCCACCTCCGAATTGAGGATGCCCGCTGCCCAAAAAGGCAGTTCGTCACCACTCAAACGGTCGGTTTCGGCGATCCACAGCCCCGCCAAACGCAATTCGCGAATATCTTGTGTATAGAGAAATTTAGCATATTCATGATCCGCCACCTCGGCACGCGCCAAGCTGCGCAACGTAGGTAGACTCACGCCATAATTTAGCCCATAAGCAGCTCCGTAATAGCGCATAGCATCGGCTGTCTCGCCGTTCATTTCGCGACGGATAGCTCCCAGAAATCCAAGCAGACGGGGGGTTAAATTCATCTTATCGCTTACGAGGCACGGCTACGCTCACCGTACGCCCCATTTCGAAAATAGGAAGTACGACACTGGTCAGCAGCTGGTTGGCGCACACGACAGTACATTCCGACGGATCGGCAATACGGTACGTAATCACACTGGTATCCTTGCGCGAAGCTTCATAAGCACAGCTCGTTTCGCCCGAAGGTTGGATTTGCAACAACACCATGTCGCCCGAAAGATCGCTCTCGGGAACGATGCCCGATGTGGGCGAAAAACGACACAGCACATATTGATTTTTACCCTCTTTGGGGGTCATTATATAACGGGTTGTCGATGTGGTGGTTACACATTTGCCGAGGAAAAGTTCCAAGTAACTCTGCTCCTGACGCTTGATCTCGGAGAGCGCCGCCTTCAGCCCTTCGCCGAAAACATTCTCGCCCGCCTCGCCTGTGATGAGTTCCATGCGGTGTTTGCGCAACGAGAAAATCGTCGTGGCAGCCTCACGCGCAGCATCCTCCAATGCGAGGGTTGTGATGTCCATTTTATCGGGTTGAATGCGCGCAAACTCCTTATCGGAACGGCTGTGCGAGACAACCTCTATTTGCGTTTTGCGGGGTTGAGCAGCATGCTTTATCGAGGCAAAAGCCACCGTTGCATCCTTCAGTGTGAAGGTGGTTTTGTCGGTCAGCGGCGCACGCACGCCGAGGTATTTTTGGGCATAACGGGCATAAGGACCGCAGAGGATCGTCTCTTTTTCGGTGGTGAGATCCACCGCCAAAGTGCTATGTGGAACAGCAACAACTGCCTGACCGTCTTGTTCATATACGCCTGTCCGAGCCATATAACGATTCTGTGCCGTAGCACCCAACGCCACCACGAGCAGCGTGCAAACCATGAATATCCGTTTCATATTATTTGGGTTTTTAACAATCATAATTATGCAAATTTAGTTTTTTTTGCGACGAAATCAAAATTTAAGGTAGAAATCACGTGTCAAAAAGCGATATTCGTCCGTATATTGCTCATGTGCGCCCGTACCGATTGTGAGGTGTGTCGTCGCAAATGGCTGTATGGGTGCGCATTGCAACTCCAGCATCACACGGCGCACATCGCCCGTTGGGGTCGAATGCACCTCCACACGTCGCACAGGATACAACGCGCGGCAACCACTCAAAAACAGCTCCATTTCGGCAGGCGGAAGAATCAGGCAGAAACGTCCGTCGGGAGCAAGCAAGCGGATCACAGCATCATGTAAATCACTGAATGTAAGTTCAATCGCATGACGTGCTGTGGCGCGCCCCGCATCGGGACAACGCAGAGAATCGACAAAATAAGGTGGATTGGAGACGATCAGATCGAACGGCTCACGCGCCACAAACTGCTGCACAGGCGACTGAATCATCGTCACCCGATCCGCCCAAGGCGACGCCGACACATTGGCGCACGCTTGCGACACATCGTCGATATCAACGCCCGTAACTTGCGCCTGCACACATCGTTGCGCCAGCATCAATGCAATCAATCCCGTCCCCGTACCTATATCTAATAGGTGTCGATCGGTCGCTTCAACGCGCGCCCACGCCCCCAGCAATACGCCGTCCGTGCCGACCTTCATCGGGCAGCGATCTTGTTCTATGGCAAATTGTTTGAATCGAAACATATCACACGTCTAAATAGCCGTCTACGCCCGCGCCGAAGAGCGAGTAATCGAAGCGCACGGGGTCTGTGGGGTCGAAAGTACGCAGCGTGGCAGTGATCTGCTCGACGGCGCGCCAGTCGTTTTGACTACGGTCGAGCAGCCCCAAAGCGCGCCCCATAGCCGCGGCATGGACATCCAGCGGGAGGTACAAGGCCGACATCGGAATGCGTTGCCACATCCCGAAATCCACACCCCGATCATCGCGCCGCACCATCCAGCGCAGGTACATACAGAGTCGTTTGCAGGCAGCACCCCGATCAATCGAAGAGAGGTGTTTTTCGCAATGAGGCGCATGGTCGGCACAGAAAAATTCGCGACGAAAAGCCGACAGTACCGCGGGGATTGTACCCAACGCGGCATACTGCTCCTCGAAGAAAGCACCCAGCCCACCGTAACGCTCCTCGAAGGTGCGCAACGCCAAAATAAAAGCACTTAAATCGCTGCCATTGAAGGTTCTATGAACATAGGTTGAAAGTTGCGCCAGCTCTCGATCCGAGGCATTACGCACAAAATCGGCGGGTGCATCGTCCATGTATTGCATCATGCGCGCCGCGCTATGAAGGATCGATTTGCGGTTACCCCACGCAATGGTAGCCGTCAGAAAACCAGCGATTTCGCGGTCGGCGCAATCCGAATAACGGTGAGGAATGGTGATCGGGTCGTCGGCAATAAACTCCTCGCGATTGTATTTGTCGAAGAGCCGCTCCAGCAACTCCTTCTGCTCCGCGCGCTCCATCGTTAGAGGATTTGTCCGTCCGACATGGTGATCTTACGATCCGCCATTTCGGCAAGATGTTCGTCGTGCGTGACGATCACAATGGTCAGCCCAAGGCGGTCGCGCAACTCGAAAAAGAGCCGATGGATCTCTTCGCGATTGTGCGAGTCGAGGTTGCCCGAAGGTTCGTCGGCAAACAGCACAACGGGTGAATTGATCAACGCGCGCGCTATGGCAATGCGCTGCTGCTCACCACCCGACAACTCGGCAGGCTTGTGCGACGCACGCTCCGTGAGTCCCATCATCGCCAGCAATTCAGTCGCTCGACGCTCAACTGCCACCCGATCGCGGTGACCGATAAATCCGGGAATGCAGATGTTCTCGAAAGCGGTAAATTCGGGGAGCAAATGGTGAAATTGGAAGACAAAGCCGATGCGCTCGTTGCGGAACTTCGACAGAGCGCGATCGCCGAGCGAAGAGAGGTCGACCCCGTCGATCACCACCCGACCGCTATTGGGCGACATGAGCGAACCAGCGATTTGCAGCAGCGTGGTCTTTCCCGCGCCACTTGCCCCGACAATCGAGACTACTTCGCCCTTCGCCACATCAAGCGAGACGCCGCGCAGCACCTCCAACGTGCCAAAATTCTTATGCAGATCGGTGATTTGTATCATTTTTATTGAAATTGTTTGAACAGTCGAATGGTGTCCGCAGCCTCCTGCGTATCATGCACGCGCAGAATGGTCGCCCCCTGACGCAAGCACTCCCAATCCAACGCCACCGTACCTGCCAAAGCGCGGTCGGGAGTTGTGTCAAGTGCCTTGTAGATCATCGACTTACGCGACAGTCCAGCCAGCACCGGATAGCCCAATTCGCAGATGCAATGCAGCCCCTTGAGCAGGGCATAATTCTGCTCCAGCGTCTTGGCAAAGCCGAAACCGGGGTCGAGAATGATGCGTCGCACGCCCGCCTCGCGAGCCAACGCCACACGCTCCAACAGATAGTCGGTCACCTCGCGCACGATGTCGCCATACGCCGTCATGCCCTGCATCGTAATCGGCGTACCACGCATATGCATAGCCACATACGGCACGTCGTAGCGCGCCGCAACAGCCCACATATCGGGATCAGCTTCGCCTGCCGTAATGTCGTTGATAATCACCTCGCCAAAGCGTTCGATCACCCGCGCAGCAACCTCGCTGCGGAACGTATCAATCGAGATCGCCATGGTGGGCGCAATGCGACGCACAGCCTCCACGCCCTGCGCCACCCGTCGCCACTCCTCGTCGGGAGTCACGTCATCTGCACCGGGGCGCGAAGAGTAACCACCCACGTCGATGATGCTACATCCAGCAGCCACCGCCGTCTGCACACTGCGCTCCGTATCGTGCAATTCGGGGACACGGCTGCCTGCATAAAAAGAGTCGGGCGTGACGTTCAAAATCGTCATCACCTGCGGCTCGCGAAAATCCAACTTAATTATTTTTTGCATCTCGTCTAAAATTTCTATCGAGGATCGTCACCGCTGATTCGAGATCCTCTTCGAAGATATTAACCACGGTATAATCGGCTCGCGCAGCCTGTTCATCATCGCTCATCTGTGCCGCCATACGCCGCCGCACCTCCTCCTCGCAGACGTCATCACGGCGGCACGTACGCTCCATGCGCACCTCCAACGGAGCCAACACAGCCAGCGTGCGATCGACCAACGCATCGAAGCCCGATTCGAACAAAATAGCACTCTCCAACAGCACATAGTCGCCTTGCTGCTGCGCACACCACACCTCGAAATCCGCCTTCACCGCGGGGTGAACCACGTCATTGAGCGCCGAAAGCGCTTGTGGATCGCCGAAAACTCGCCGCGCAAGGTATGCCCGATCGAGCTGTCCGCCGTCGTAGGCAGCAGCACCAAACAAGGCTATGATTTGCGGACGTAACGCCTCGGACATCAAACGTTTAGCCGCAGCATCGGAGTCATAAACAGCCACGCCACGTTGTGCAAAAAGGCGACAAACAGTACTTTTGCCGCTACCAATGCCTCCCGTGATGCCCACCTTGATCATAGCTCGGAGGGGTTGGGGGTGTCGATCTCTGGCACAAAGCCAATCGAGATCACCTTGATATCGCTGAAGCGCACCGAAAGGGCGTCTTGCAACGACTGTGGATCGAGGATCAACTGCCCCTCGTGTTCCTCCTCGTGCGAACGTTTATACTTCAGCTCGGAGAGGGGTATGCGCAAGGTTTTATTCACATACGCCTTGTAGCCAAAAAGATTGGTTCCCACCCCTTCGATCACACACAGGAGGTCGAACTTCTCGCCATCGACCTCCACGTGCATCACCTGCTCGGTGGTGTAGGTGTAGTTGAGTTTGGCGATATACCAGAGGACAAACGAAGCCAACAACAACGCCAAGAAGACCGGCGAAATGTATTGCCGCAGCCATTTTACGATGTTTTCCATTGAAATTATTATTTTCCCGTAAAGATAAAAATAAAAAGGGCTGCGAACAACATTCACAGCCCTTTTTATTTATAAGAGGTTGTTACTCCTCCTTATCGAGCTTTGCACGTTTTTTCATCAAGTCGTAAGCGATCGGCGTAGCCACGAAAATCGTCGAGACAGTACCGATGATCACACCGATGAGCAACGCAAAGATGAAGCCGCGAATGGTCTCGCCGCCGAAGAAGAACATCGCCAACAAAGTGACCAAAGTCGTACCCGATGTGTTGATCGTACGCGAAAGCGTGGAGTTGATCGCGTTGTTCACATTCTCCTTCAGATTGCGCTTCGGATAGAGACCCAAATACTCACGAATACGGTCGAAGACAACCACCGTATCGTTAATCGAGTAACCGATAATGGTCAGAATGGCGGCAATGAATGCTTGGTTGACCTCCAAGTTGAACGGCACAAAACCGTAGAGCAACGAGAAGATACCGATCACAAAGAGTGCGTTGAAAGCCAAAGCTGCCGTAGCACCCGTAGCCCACTGCCAACGTTTGAAGCGGAAAGTGATGTAGAGACCAATGGCAACCAGCGAGAAGAAGACTGCCCAAATAGCGTTCCACGTCATATCTTTAGCGATCGAAGGACCAATCTTATCGGCATTGACGATACCGTTAGCATCGGACTGCGTGTTGCGGAAGGCATCGAAGGTCAGATCGTAACCATAAAGAGGTTTGAGGGCATTGTAAAGGATGTTCTCCACCTCGGCAGTCGCCTCGTCCGACGTGTCGTCGTACTTGTACTGCGTCACAATACGCATCTGATTTTCGTTACCATATTGTTTCACCTCGAAGCTGATCGCCGAAGCATCCGCACCAGACATTTTCGTAAAGGCGTCGGTCAAATTCACACGAACATCCTCTGCCAAAACAGGTTTATCGAAACGCACAACATAAGCACGACCGCCCGTAAACTCAGCACCAAGATTTAATTGGCGAGTTGCAAACGAGATTGCCGAGATAAGAATCACAGCACCTGCGATGGTGTAAGAGATTTTGCGCAGACGAACAAAATCGATGTGTGTATTGTTCAAGAAATTCTCCGACCAGCGACGCGAGAAGGAGATGTGACCCCAGCGACCCACGATCCACTCGATGAGCAGACGGGTGATGAAAATGGCACAGAAGAACGAGGTAACAATACCGATGATCAACGTTGTGGCGAAGCCCTGCACAGGACCGTTACCAAAGACGAAGAGGACAATACCCGTGATGATTGTGGTCAAGTTACCGTCGATGATCGCCGAGTAAGCTTTCGAGAAACCATCCTTGATTGCCAGCGAAAGACCTTTACCGCCACGCAACTCCTCCTTGATACGCTCGTAGATGATCACGTTGGCATCGACCGCCATACCCATGGTCAGCACGATACCCGCAATACCCGGCAAGGTCAACACGGCACCGAACGAAACCAACACGCCCATGAGCAAGAAGACGTTGGCAAGCAACGCAAGGTCGGACATCCAACCTGCCGTTTTGTAGAACAGACCCATGTAGAGCAACACCAAGATGAAGGCGAAGAGGGCTGACAGCAAACCTGCGTTGATCGACTCCTGACCCAGTGAAGGACCTACGACCGTATCCTGAATGATACGCGCGGGGGCAGGAACTTTACCCGACTTCAACACGTTGGCAAGATCCTTCGCCTCTTGAATGGTGAAATCACCCGAGATAGACGAGGTACCTTTATCAATTTTCGTACGAACCACAGGGGCCGAGTAGACATAACCGTCGAGGACGATAGCGATACATTTGTTGATGTTCTCGCCCGTCAGACGCGCCCATTCCTGCGTACCTTGGCTATTCATGGTCATCGAAACCTCCGCCGTAGCACCACGCTGCGCGTAGGTCTCCACCGCCTCGGTCACCACGCTACCGTCGAGCGGAGCTTTGCCGTCGGCAGTCGAGACTTTGATTGCATATAAGTAGTAACGACCGTCGATCTTGTCATCGCCCTTGACGCCCCACTTGAACATCACGTCCGAGGGGAACAGATCACGCACGGCAGGACTCTTCAGGTAAGCATCCACGGTAGACATATCGGCTTTGTAAGCAGCACCTACCACCGCGCCACCTGCGTAGTCGGGGTTCAGGATCGCAAAGAGCGGATTCTTATCCGCCGTATAGCGCGACACCTCTTCGGGAGATTTTGCCTCTTTGGCAGCTGCGGTGTTGTCCACCTCGGCAATCAGATCCTTGGCAGTCGAGTCGGCAGTCTGCGCGGTTTGCGCCAGCAGTGTTGCAGCCGTTGTATCGGCAGCCACGGCAGGGGTCTGCGTTGCAGCCACCGAATCGGTAGCCTCAACGGCAGCCACGAGGGTCGTGGTGTCGACAAGCGGTTCACTCTTGATGAATTTATCGGCATCCATCATGCGAGGCATGATTTCGCGCGCGTCATAAGTTGTCCAGAACTCCAACGAAGCGGTACCCTGCAACAGGGCGCGCACACGCTGCGGCTCCTTCACACCCGGCAACTCGACCAAAATACGGTGCGAGTTGGGCAGACGCATGATGTTGGGCTGTGTAACGCCGAAGTGGTCGATACGGCTGCGCAACACGTTGAACGATGCTGCGATAGCTGATTCGGTCTCTTTTTTCAGGATCTTAGCAACATCGCCGTTCGAGCTTTCGAGCGTGATGTCCTTGCGATCGGGACTAACAAACAGAGCCGCCAATGATCCACCATTCGAATGCACTTCATACGACTTCACGAAGTCGTCGATGTAGTCTTTCGAGGTGCCTTTGGTTTGGGCATCGTTTGCCTCTTTGATAGCGGCGACGAACGAGGGATCGGATTGGCTGTCACCAGCAAGTGCCTTGATGACGTCCTCGACTTGCACCTCCAACATGACGTTCATACCACCCTTAAGGTCGAGACCGAGGTTCAGCTCTTTCTCTTTGATCTCCTTGTAGGTGAAGGACTTGATACCCATGTTGAAGACGGGCAAGTTCTGCACCGAATCCAAATAGTGTTGTTCGGCGTCCGCCTGCTCGCTAAGACTGAATTTTGCGGCATATTCGGCCGCTGCCTTCTCTACATTCCGAGTCTTAAACGTGAACGAGAGCTGGTAAATACACGCAATGGCCAGAAGGACAGCGAGTAATTTAATGGCACCTTTACTTTGCATTTGAGTTAAAAAATTTTATTATTTATGTTTTTGTTTTTTATTGCCTTGGTCTACTACTACATATAATAGCACGCAAAGATAGCAAAAAAGAATTAAAATGCGAATTGCAAATTAAGAATTATCATGCTATACAAAAAATAAATACCTTTGCAGCCCATGACACCTCGCGCCTCATACCGATATCACCTCATCGCAATCTTCACTGTTGCGGTGTGGGGAACCACCTTTGTATCGACTAAAATACTTATAAACAACGGATTGACACCAGCAGAGATTTTCTTCATGCGTTTTCTGCTGGCTTACATTTGCATTTGGGCTGTGGCTCCGCGACGCTTGTGGAGTAATTCCGTGCGCGACGAAGCCACCTTGCTGGCTGCGGGCGTTTGCGGCGGTTCGCTCTACTTTCTGACCGAGAACATGGCCTTGGAGTACGCCCCAGCATCCAATGTTTCACTTCTTGTCTGCACGGCACCTCTGTGGACTTCGCTGTTGCTCAGCGCTTTTCATCGCGATGAGCGCATGAGCCGTCGGCAAATCGTAGGTTCAAGCGTCGCCTTCGCGGGCATGGTACTCGTAGTCCTCAACGGTCATTTCATACTACAACTCTCGCCGCAGGGCGATCTACTGGCTCTCTCGGCGGCACTGCTTTGGGCGCTCTATTCGCTCATTATAAAAGGTATCGGCACAAAATATCCGAACCTCTTTCTTACACGCAAAATATTTTTCTACGGTCTACTCACCATTCTGCCATTTCTGCTCCTGCGGCAGTCCACATTCGATATTGCCCTACTCGCACCTCCTGTGGTGTGGCTCAATCTGCTTTTTCTGGGCTTCGTTGCCTCCATGCTCTGCTACCTACTATGGAACATATCCATGCAACATCTGGGGGCTGTGCGCGCCACCAACTACATCTACATCAACCCCTTGGTCACGATCATCACCGCCACACTCTGCCTCAACGAGCAGATTACCATAGCCGCCTTGGCAGGGGCTGCCCTGATTCTAATGGGGATGTGGCAAGCGGAGCGATAGAGACAAAAAAAGCTGCCTTGCAACGAATTGCAAGACAGCTTTTTTCATGAGTTATATATCGGGTTACTTCACCTCCTCGAATTCCACATCTTCAGGTTGGTTGCCACCAGCGCCTTGCGCACCTGCACCCCCTTGCGACTGCTGCTGCTCAGCACCCGGCGCGCCCTGCGCACCTTGCGCCTGCTGCTGCGCATAGATATCTTGCGAGGCAGCCTGCCATGCGGCATTCAGCTCGGCAAGAGCCGTGTCAATGGCTGGAAGATCGGCGTTTTTATGCGCCTCCTTCAATTTGCCCAGTGCCGTTTCGATCGCCGCCTTCTTATCTGCTGGCAGCTTCTCGCCGTACTCCTTCAACTGTTTCTCGGTGGCAAAGATGTTCGAGTCGGCAGCATTCACCTTCTCGATGCGCTCCTTCTCCTCTTTGTCTTGCGCCTCGTTGGCCTTCGCCTCGTCGCGCATACGCTGGATCTCCTGATCGGTCAAGCCACTCGAAGCCTCGATGCGGATCTTCTGCTCCTTGCCCGTACCTTTATCCTTCGCCGAGACATTCAGAATGCCATTGGCGTCGATGTCGAAAGTCACCTCGATCTGCGGAACACCACGGGGTGCCGACGGAATGCCGTCCAAGTGGAAGCGACCAATGCTCTTATTGTCGCGTGCCAGCGGACGCTCGCCTTGGCAGACGTTAATCTCCACCGAAGGTTGGTTGTCGGCCGCAGTCGAGAAGGTCTCGCTCTTGCGGGTCGGAATGGTGGTGTTCGACTCGATCAGATGCGTCATCACACCGCCCAAAGTCTCGATACCCAGCGACAACGGAGTCACATCGAGCAGCAGCACATCTTTCACCTCGCCCGTCAGCACACCACCCTGAATAGCAGCGCCTACGGCAACCACCTCATCGGGGTTCACACTACGGTTGGGCGTGCGCCCGAAGAAATCCTCAACGATCTTCTGGATCGCAGGAATACGGGTCGAACCACCCACCAAGATCACCTCTTGGATATCACTCGCCTGCAACCCCGCATCACGCAGCGCCAGCTTACAAGGCTCGATCGTTTTGCGAATCAGGTGATCGCACAGTTGCTCGAATTTAGCACGTGTGAGGGTCATCACCAAGTGCTGCGGAATGCCATTGACGGGCATGATGTAGGGGAGGTTGATCTCCGTCGACGATGACGACGAAAGTTCAATTTTCGCCTTCTCGGCAGCCTCTTTCAGACGTTGCAGCGCCATCGAATCCTCACGCAGATCGAGGTGATGTTCTGCCTTGAACGACTCTGCCATGTAATCAATCAGCACGTGGTCGAAGTCATCGCCACCAAGGTGCGTATCGCCATTGGTCGACTTAACCTCGAAGACACCGTCGCCCAACTCCAGAATCGAAACGTCGAACGTACCGCCGCCCAAGTCATAGACCGCGATCTTCATGTCGCTATTTTTCTTGTCCATACCGTAAGCCAAAGCCGCAGCCGTCGGCTCGTTGATGATACGACGCACCTTCAGACCAGCAATTTCGCCCGCCTCCTTCGTAGCCTGACGCTGCGAATCGGAGAAGTATGCAGGAACCGTGATCACCGCCTCGGTGACCTCTGTGCCGAGGTAATCCTCCGCTGTTTTCTTCATCTTCTGGAGGATGATCGCCGAAATCTCCTGCGGCGTATAGTGACGTCCGTCGATGTCCACACGCGGCGTGTTGTTGTCGCCACGCACGATAGCATAGGGGGCGCGCTGAATATCTGCCGTCACCTTATCGTATGTCTCACCCATGAAACGCTTGATCGAGAAGACCGTACGTTTGGGGTTGGTGATCGCCTGACGCTTGGCAGGATCTCCCACCTTGCGCTCGCCATTATCGGTGAATGCCACCACCGAAGGGGTTGTGCGATGACCCTCCGAGTTTGGAATCACAACAGATTCCGAACCCTCCATGACGGCTACACACGAGTTTGTTGTACCTAAGTCAATACCAATAATCTTTCCCATAATTGTTCTATCTTTTTTTAAGTTATTATTTTTTTCTTTTGTGTCGCGACCCTCGCCGCGACGTTCGGCTCGTAAACGATCAAAGGTTGTACCAAACATTTATTCCTGCCATTTGCCTGCCAAAATGACAGAACCGCCCTACATCACCCGCCGTGGGATGTACGATTCGTGTCTTTTTGTCACGGCAAACGCCGAAAAACTTCTTGTTCTGCTTTGCTTCTGTTTTCTCGAAAGATCTTTTTCTTTGTACCTTTTGTATCGGCAAAAGGTACCCAAAAACCGACCGAAGGGCGAAAAAGTCGAAAAGCAAGATCCTAACATTCGAAACGGGCGACTGCGCGGGTTTGTAAACAAACCGTCCCCGTTTCTTACCATTTTTAGTACCTTGCTTTTTTAACGCCTTTTATCGCCGTTCGGAGTCCGCAAACAATACGCGATTATTTTTCTTGACAATTTTCGAAAACCTTATTATTTCCGCCCTGCGCTCTTCTTTGTTGCTTTCTCGAAAGAAAGCAAAGAGAAAAAAAGATCTTGTCTGTATTTTTGTAACTAAACAGTCGATTTTATGAAAAT
>JAVXFC010000046.1:0-12477 GCA_036658095.1 Alistipes sp.
AAACCCCGTCCTTTTCGCGATGCGCGGAGCAGAGCAAAGCAAAGAACATTTTCGGTGAGAAGAGGAAGGGGGCAGAGCATAAAAAAAAGCGGGCGGCTCACAAAAGAGTCGCCCGCATAGAAAGCAGACAGAAGGGTTAGAACTGCACCGAAGGCACCGCCTCAGCACCCTCCGAAGCCTCGAAACGGCTCTTCTCCGCAAAGCCAAACATCCGCGCCATGAGGTTGGCAGGGAAGCGGCGGATAGCCACGTTGTAGGCATTCACCGTCTCGTTGAAATCTTTGCGCGACACAGCAATACGGTTCTCCGTACCCTCTAATTGCGCCTGCAATTCGAGGAAATTTTGGTTTGCCTTCAGATCGGGATAGTTCTCCGCTACGGCAATCAAACGCCCCAAAGCCGATCCCACCTGCGACTGCGCAGCTTGATAGGCAGCTAACTTTTCGGGGGTCAGATCCTTGGCGTCAACGTTGAACGACATGGCATTTGCACGCGCCTCAACCACCTCATTGAAGGTGCGGTTTTCGTGTGCAGCATACCCTTTGACGGTGTTGACCAAGTTGGGAATCAGGTCAGCACGACGCTGATACTGCGTCTCGACATTGGACCACGCGGTCTTCACCGCCTCGTCCTTCGAGATAAATCCATTGTAAGTCACATAGAGAAAAATCGCCACCACGGCAACTGCTCCGATCCAAATCCAAGTTGTTTTTTTCATATTTTTCGTTCTATTTTAGATTTCTTTTTACCACCGTGAGCCTGCACCGCCGCCGCCAAAGCTGCCGCCGCCAAAGCCACCACCCGAACTGCCGCCACCGAAACCACCCAAGCCACCGCCCATGAACACGCCGCCCGCTCCACCTCCGAGGTTGTCGTTACGCTGGCTGCGCGCTTGACGCTTGACCACCATGCCGCACTTCGAGCAGACGTAGGTATATTCGATCAGCCGCGAGAGCTGCGTCAACTCCAACTCCTGCTGCGACTGCTGCACGAGTGACAGATGATGACAGCGTGGACAGCGTTTTTGGTAGTAGTAGACGCCCAAGATCACCGTCAACGGCACAACGATGAAACCGAAGACGATCACCAAAATCGCCCATACAGGAAGCTCCTCGCCCGCCGTGTCGCTCTCGCCCAAGTCGAGTTCCGAGCCGTCGAGCCGTTTGGCTACCGCCTCCACACCCGCCACCATGCCCGCACTGTAATCGTCGGCACGGAATGCGGGGAGCATATATCGCATCTGAATTCGTTTGCAAATGGCATCGGGCAGTACCCCTTCCAATCCGCCGCCCGTCACGAAACGAATCTCGTGACGATCACGCACCAGCAAGATACCCAGCCCATTATCTTTGTCGGAGGCACCCACGCCCCACGCATCGAACAGCTCGACGGCGAAGTCGAATACATCGCCACCGTCGATCTCAGCCACCGCCACCACCGCCACCTGTGCAATGGCT
Organism: Alistipes sp.; assembly: GCA_036658095.1. Taxonomy (GTDB): domain Bacteria; phylum Bacteroidota; class Bacteroidia; order Bacteroidales; family Rikenellaceae; genus Alistipes. Next base: position 1,458 of record JAVXFC010000046.1, read on the forward strand.
CGTTGGCGCAGCGAAGCACAAACAGAGTCGATGCGCGCCACCGCCGCAGGCGAGAGAATACCGTCGGGATTGGAGGTGTATTGTGTGCTATTGGCGCGTTGCACATTGGGAATATCGCGCACGCCACGTGGTGCTGCCGAGGTAGTCACAGCGCATAGCACCAGTAGAATTGTCAGAATTTTTCTCATATAGTATTCGCAAATATACGAAAATATATTATACTACAAAAAATATGCGGAAATTCCACGCGCTCATCTCACACTCGACGTGTTCCGCCAGCTCGACCGTCGCCCCCGACAATGCGTCGGTGTACGAGCCTGCATAGATGCCCGTGTGGAAGTCGGCATGGATCGCGTAGGGCGAGAGGTTGAGCATCGCCACAACGCGGCTACCCTCCGTCTCGCGCACAAAGGTCAGCAGACAATCTTCGGCATTGTTGCCGATCCAGATCATCGCCCCCCCCTGCTCGCCCGCCGCCAAAGCAGGCACGGCATGGCGCAGACGAATGAGCTGCATCAGAAATTCGGTCTCGGCATTGGGCGCAAGGCTGAGAAGTGGATCGCGGTCGAAAAAGGCGAAGGCATGGTCGTAGCCCACCTCCTGCCCCGTGTAGAGCAGCGGCACACACCGCGGTGCGACGAAGACAAAGGCGGTCATCGCACGCCGTGCCGCCCCCAGTCGCGCGAACTCCGAACCGCTCCACGAATTTTCGTCGTGGTTCGAGGTGAAGAGCATACGCATAGCGCTCGCGGGGTAGTCATCCGCCACCAGCCATCCACGAATTGCCGTCACACGCTGCCGCTGTTGCGCCACATCGACCATCAGGTGGTGCAGCTCCCACGCGTAGCACATATCGAAAGTTCCATGGTCGAAAAGATTGGGCTGCTCCGCCTCGGCAAGCAGAAAAAGATCGGGCTTGAGCGCCCGCAGTTGCCGCGCCGTCTCGTGCCAAAATTCCACAGGCACCAACATCGCCATATCGCAGCGAAAGCCGTCGATCGCGTGGTCGGTGAGCCAAAAACGCATGGCGTCGATCTGCCCTTGCCACACCGCCCGATTGGCGTAGTTGAGCTTGGCGGTGTCCGTCCAGTCGCACGGCACCACAGGCTCGCCCAGTGCATCGCGCTCGTACCAGTCGGCGGGGCGCTCCGTGATCCAACGAGCATCGCGCGCCGTGTGGTTCGCCACCCAGTCCAGCAGCACCTTGATTCCCAGCGCGTGCGCCGCCGCCACAAAGGCGTCGAGGTCGGCAAGCGTCCCAATTTCGGGATTCACGGCACCATAGTCGCGGATCGAATAGTAGGAGCCTAACGAGCCTTTGCGATTCGTCGCCCCAATGGGATAGATAGGCATGAGCCACACCACATCAACGCCCATTGAATGCAGAAAATCAAGGTGTTGCATGGCGGCGCTCAGCGTCCCTTCGGGGGTAAGCTGACGGACGTTCATCTCGTAGAGTACCGCCTTGTGGCTCCACGCAGGGTGCAGGGTTTTCATCCTTATAATTTATGTTTTACGCTGCCCGCCACCGTGTAGAGCCGACCGCAAATTTCAATCTCAACGGGGGCGCCCTCGCAACGCACCTCCACCACATCCGAGCTAACACGCACCGTAATGATCCGACCACGGAAGGCGATGCGGAAGGTGAGCGAGCGCCACTCGGCGGGCAGCACCGGGGCGAAAGTGAGCTGATCACCCCGCAGGTGCATCCCTCCAAAGCCCTCGACCACCGAGAGCCACGACCCCGCCATGGAGGTCACGTGACAACCCTCCTCCACCTCGTGGTTGTAGTCGTCCAGATCGAGCCGCGCGGCACGCAGATACAGCTCGTAAGCCTTCGCACGATTGCCCAACCGCGCCGCCAAAATGGAATGCACGCAGGGCGAAAGGCTCGACTCATGCACCGTGCGCGGCTCGTAGAAGTCGAAGTTGCGCCGCAGGGTCTCGGCATCGAAATCGTCCGCAAAAAAGTACATTCCCTGCAACACATCCGCCTGTTTGATCAGGCTCGAACGCAAGATCCGATCCCACGACCAACATTGGTTGATCGGGCGTTCGGCAGGCGGCAAATCGGCGGCAAGGGTCTGCACTTTATCCATATAGCCGTCTTGCTGCAAGAAGATCCCCTCCTGCTCGCCCCGATACATTTGGCGGTCGATCGCAAGCCACTGCGCGGTCTCGGTTGGTGCGTCGAAATGGCGTTTGGCACAGATGCGGGCATAGTCCTCAGGGGCATTTTCGCGCACCCAGCACGCCGCCTCGGCAGCATAACGCAGCGACCAGCAGGCTATATAAGAGGTGTACCAATTATTGTTGACATTGTTTTCGTACTCGTTGGGTCCCGTAACACCCAACATCACATAGCTTTGCCGCGCCTCCGACCAAGTGATCCGCTGCGCCCAGAAACGCGCCACCGAGAGCAGCACCTCCAAGCCGTGCGTCGCCAAATAACGCCGCTCGCCCGTGTAGCGCACGTAGTTCCAAATGGCATAGGCGATCGCCCCGTTGCGGTGGATCTCCTCGAAGGTGATCTCCCATTCGTTGTGACACTCGGTGCCGTCGATAGTCACCATGGGATACAACGCCGCACCATTCACAAAGCCTAATTTCGCGGCATTTTCAATCGCCTTGTCGAGCTGATTGTAGCGGTAGATGAGCAGCTCGCGCGCCACCTCAGCCCCCGCCGTTGCCAGATAAAAAGGCAGGCAGTAAGCCTCGGTGTCCCAGTAGGTTACGCCACCGTATTTTTCGCCCGTGAAACCCTTGGGCCCGATATTCAAACGGGGATCGACCCCCGTGTAAGTTTGTAGCAACATGAAGATGCAGAAGCGGATGCCCTGCTGCGCCGTTGCATCGCCCTCGATGGTCACATCGCACGTGCGCCAACGTTGCTCCCATGCCGTTGCCTGCGCCGCCGCTGCCGCATCGAAACCCACGCTCGCCACCTCGGCAGCCGCCGCACGCGCCGCCCCAATCAGCTCCGCCGCGGGGTGGTTGAGCGACGAACAGATGCCCACATATTTATAGAGCGTGGCGGTGTGATTTTGCGCCACAGCAAGGGTATATCTCTCCGACACCCGCTCGCGGGCAGTGGTCGTCTGAACCTGCGCCCCCTCCAGTGCGCAACGTTGCGCCCATGCCACCTCGAAGCCGCTTTTGCGCGTGCGCATCTGCACCGCATCCTGCTCCGTGGCGATGTGTTCCCAAAATTTCTCGTCGTAATTGGCGTCCGTATTGCGCACATCCGCGTCGATGTAGGGGGTGAAAACCACCTCCGCGGCACGGTTGAGTGGTGTGACGCTATATCGCACGATCCCCGCCTCGCGGTGCGCCAACGGCAAGAGACGCTCGACCTCGATTTTGACCTCAACGCCATTGCCCAGCACCACGGTCATCTGACGGCGCAGCACCCCGTGCTGCATATCTAATTCGCGGTGGAACTTCTCGACTTGCACCTTCGCCAAGTCCAGCTCCTCGCCGTCGATCCACACCTCAACACCGATCCAAAATGCCGCATTGAGTACCTTGGCAAAATGTTCGGGGTAGCCATTTTTCCACCAGCCAACACGCGTCTTGTCGGGGTAGTAGATTCCACCGATGTAGTTGCCCTGCAACGAGTCGCCCGAATAGCGCTCCTCGAAGTTGGCACGTCCACCCAGCACCCCGTTGCCCAGTGCGAACAGCGATTCAGACGCCTTCACGCGCGCCGCATCGAACCGTTCCTCCACAATTTTCCACTCGTCGATCTTCATCATTTTTCGCTTTCTTCTGCAAATCTACACTTTTTATCGGATTTCGCCCACGCCGCACCCAATCCGACGGCACAGATCGCAGCAAGTGAAATCAACAAATTGTTTTACACAGTTGGGCAAAGGTAAATCCCTCGAACGAAGCGAGTTGCATGGTGGCTGCGCTAAGAGTTGGGCTACCACCCACACCCACCGAGCGCATGCCCGCACGCGTAGCCGCCTCGATGCCTGCCGCAGCATCCTCGAAGACCACGCACGCACAAGGATCGAAGCCCGCGAGTGCCGCCCCAGTGGCAAAAATCATCGGATCGGGCTTGGCACGCGTGACCATTGTCCCGTCGATCACCACATCGAACAGCTCGCGGATTGCGCAGCGGTCGAGGATCGTGGCGGCATTCTTCGATGCCGAGCCAAGAACCACCCCCACGCCCAACGCTCGCAGCTCGTGCAGGAAAGCCGCCACCCCCGGCAGTAGCTCTTCGGGTGACATGTGAGCAACCAAATCGAGGTAGGTGGCGTTTTTCTCGGCAGCCAAGCGCTCTTTCTCGACCAGCGAGAAACGATCGCTCTGTCCGCCCACACGCAGCACCACATCGAGCGAGGTCATGCGCCCCACCCCTTTGGTGGCTTCGCCGTCGGCTTCGGTAAATTCAAAACCCAGACGGTGAGCAAGTTGCGCCCACGCCATGTAGTGATAGCGCGCCGTGTCGACCACCACGCCGTCCAGATCGAAGATGCAGCATTTGATCACTATCGCCAGAGTTTTTCGGGGTACTTGCCCGATGCGATCATCGCCCTAATGGCACTCATCAACGCAGGTTTATCCTCTTTGTAGGTCACACCGAACCACTGCGCCGTCGAGCGCAAAACGCGCACCTCTGCCGTGTGGTCACCGATCAATTTGTTGACCATCGAGGGGATGTAAAATTCAGCTTTGAGCTGGGTGATATTCTGCGCCAAGAAGCGTTTGAACTCGTCGAGCGAATAGGCGAAATAGTCGGGGGTGAAGCCGAAAAGATTCATCGACACGGGGGCATCCTCCGCCAGAGGCTCATCGGTGCCGTTGTCGTGGAAGACGATCTGCCCACCTGCCACGCGCTCGATCTGCGTGCGCTCGACCATTTGCGCCAGATTCTGTTGCGCATCGACGCTGCAAACGCCGCGCGAGACGGTTCCGTTCTCCGACAACGTCTTCGCCAGATCATAGGCGACCATACAATATTTATGGCGGCTACCGTCGAGTGTGCAGAGGTAGGCGGCAATGGTTTTGTAGGCTTCGGCACCGTAAAAATCGTCGGCATTGACCACCGCAAAGGGTTCGTGGATCGCCTCCGCCGCCATGAGTATGGCGTGGTTCGTCCCCCACGGCTTCACGCGATCGGCAGGCACAACAACCCCTTCGGGCAGGCACTCCAGCTCCTGATAGACATAGCGCACCTCGATGCCTCCACCGAAACGCTCGGCAGAGAAGACCTCTTCGAACTCCTTGGCGAAGGAGTGGCGGATGACAAAGACCACTTTGCCAAAGCCCGCACGAATAGCGTCGTAGACCGAGTAGTCGATGATTGCCTCGTTGTTAGGACCCACGCCGTCCATTTGTTTGAGTGAGCCATACCGCGACCCCATGCCGGCAGCAAGCACTAATAATGTAGGTTTAATCATAATTTATCTTCGTTTTATACGTTTATGCAAAATAAAAACAAAGGTAAAAAAAATTCACTGTGGAGCGCAAAGATTTTCTGCAAATTTCGTTACCTTTGTCAAATTCGATTGAGAAACCATGAAAATCCGAAAATCCATACTGCAAGCGTGGTGGCGCGATGCTTTTCGCAAACGCCGCATCAGCCTGCGCAACGCAACAGACGGCAACGAAGAGTGGCACATACACCTCTCGCCTGCCAACCTTTTTGCAGCCTTCGTCTCCTTCGCCCTGCTGCTCTTCATCTTGATCCTCATCCTTGCCGCCTACACCCCCGTCATGGAGTTCCTGCCGGGCTACCGCAGCGACGCCACCCGCTCACGCGAGAGCTTGATCCACGACGTCACACGGCTCGACTCGATGGAGCGCATGATGAACGACATGATGACCTATAACGAAAATATCGCCCTGATCATGGAGGGCAAGACCCCTGTGGTACGCACGGTGGCAACGGCCGATAGTACCCGTATGGATAAGACCCTGATCATGCCCACTTACGAAGATTCGCTGCTGCGTGTGCAAATGGAGGGCAAAGGCGTCTACTCGCTCGCGGGAGGTAGCTCCTCGCGTCGTTCGGTGCGCGAAGCACTCGAAATGGTGACCCCCGTCGAGGGGACACTCACCGAGCCATTCGACATCAAGCAAGGGCGTTTGGGGGTGGCAATCACCGCCACCGCATCGAGCAGCGTCACCGCTGCCGCCGAAGGAACTGTGGTGATGAGCCTTTGGACACCCGAAACGGGCTATCTGATTCAACTTCAGCACTCTGGCAACCTGCTTTCAGTCTATAAACAACTCTCTCAATCGCTCGTCACGGCGGGTCAAAAGGTGCATAGCGGCGAGGTGATTGGCTACGCCGCTGCGGAGGGTAAACCAACCGCCAAACTTTTCGAATTCGAACTTTGGAGCAACGGCAAACCCGTTGACCCTCAAGGATATATTCTGTTCTAACCATGCGACAACAACTGGCAATACTCGGCTCGACAGGGTCGATCGGCGTACAGACGCTTGATATCGTACGCGAAAATCCCGAACGCTTCGAGGTGCGCGTGCTGACCGCCGGGCGTAACTGGCAACTGCTGGCACAGCAAGCGACGGAGTTCGACGTGGATGCCGTGGTGATCGCCGACAAGACGCACTACGAACCCCTGCGCAAAGCCTTGGCACACCTGCCGATCAAGATCTATGCGGGCGACGAGGCGGTGGCTCAGGTGGCAGCGGCGGGCGACACACAGGTGGTGGTCAATGCCTTGGTGGGCTACGCGGGGCTTGCGCCGACGGTGGCAGCACTCACAGCGGGCAAGAAATTGGCGCTGGCAAACAAAGAGTCACTGGTCGTGGGGGGCGAATGCGTCATGCGGCTGGCGGCAAAGCACCATGCCCCGATTATACCAATCGACTCCGAACACTCGGCAATTTACCAATGTCTGGTGGGCGAACACGCCCCAATCCGCAACCTGATCATCACGTGTAGCGGCGGCTCGTTCCGCGACCTGCCGCGCGAGGCGCTGAGCGAAGTGACCGTCGAGCAGGCGCTGCGTCATCCACAGTGGGAAATGGGGGCGAAGATCACGATCGACTCCTCGACGCTGGTCAACAAGGGTTTCGAGGTGATCGAGGCGCACTGGCTCTTCGGCACCGACGCCGACCACATCCGCGTGATTCAACATCCGCAATCGATCGTCCACTCAATGGTCGAATTCGAGGACGGCGCAATCAAGGCACAGTTAGGCACCCCCGATATGCGAATGCCTATCAGCTACGCGCTGCTCTTTCCCGAACGCGCAAACCGCCCCTCAGAGAGCTTCGACTTTCTGAGCCATCCGCAGTTGACCTTCGAAGAGGTCGATCGCACAAAATACCCCGCTCTGGATATTGCCTACGACTGTCTCCGACGGGGCGGCACGGCAGCCTGCACCATGAATGGCGCCAACGAGGTGGCTGTGGCGGCTTTTCTGGCGCACCGATGCACCTATTTGGAGATCGTGCGCACGATCGAGGATGCCCTGCACCGCGCCACCTTCATCGCCCACCCCACGCTGGACGACTACGCCGCTTCGAACGCCGAGGCGCGCACATTAGCACACTCTTTCTTACGCTTATAACACACTCAAATGGATATTATCATCAAGGTTCTTCAGCTCTTCCTCGCCTTCACGATTCTCGTAGGCATACACGAATTGGGTCACTTCGTCGTGGCGCGCCTGTTTCACATCCGCGTCGAAAAGTTCTACATCTTCTTCGACCCATGGTTCTCACTCTTCAAATTTCGCCGCGGAGAGACCGAATACGGCATCGGCTGGCTGCCGTTAGGCGGCTACGTCAAAATCGCTGGCATGATCGACGAGTCGATGGACAAGGAGCAGATGAAGCAACCCATGAAACCCGACGAGTTTCGCGCTAAACCCGCATGGCAACGTTTTTTGGTGATGATCGCAGGCGTGGTGATGAACGTTGTGCTGGCGATCGTGATCTATTGCAGCGTCTGTTACACGTGGGGCGATGCCTACTTCGCCAACGACGATGCCCGCTGGGGTTATAACTTCAGCCAGACGGGTGAGGCACTTGGTTTCCGCGACGGCGACCGCTTCGTCTCGATCGACGGGCAGCCCGTGGACAACATCAACAAAATCATCAACGACCTGATCATCACCGAGGGCGATCGCACGGTGGTGGTGGCACGCGAAGGCGGCGAAGCCACGATCACCCTGCCGCTGAACGAGCTGATCGCCCTGCGCAAAAACAAAGGATACGAAGATCTCTTCACGCTGCGCATGCCCTTCGTGGTGGACAGCGTCGCCACCCCCAGTGCCACGGCAGCAGGACTGCGCCACGGCGACGAAATTGTGGCGATTGACGGAGTTGCAGGGATGGATTTCACAGCCTGCGGCGCCTACATGAAGAGTCGTCACGACAGCATTGCCACCCTCACACTGCTCCGCGACGGGCAGCAAATCACCCTCACGGCGCCTATCTCGTCCGAGGGAAAGTTGGGCGTCATGGCACTCAACCCCTTTGCCCTGCGCACCCAAGAGTACACGTTCTGGGAGTCGATCCCTGCGGGGTTCCACAAAACAGGACGCGTTTTGTCGTCCTACTGGGATCAGCTGAAGTTGATCGTGCAGCCCAAAACTCAGATGTACGAGGAGTTAGGCGGCTTTATTGCTATTGGTAGCCTCTTCCCCAGCGTGTGGGATTGGCAGGATTTTTGGCTCAAAACCGCCTTTCTGTCGATCATCCTTGCCGTGATGAACATCCTACCCATACCCGGCTTGGACGGAGGACACGCCATTTTCACCTTCTGGGAGATGATCACACGCCGCAAGGTGAGCGATCGGGTGCTGGAAGGGGCGCAATATGTGGGGCTGGCGATCATCTTCGCACTGCTGCTCTACGCCAACGGAAACGATGTCTATCGGTTCTTTATAAAATAAGGATGAAAAGACTCGAAAGCTATGCTGCGACCCTGCGACAACACCATTTTGCCGTGGAAGTTGTAGGGAATCGGGCAGAAGCTCTCCTGCGAATGCAGTCCGAGATCGAACGCACGGCACCTGCAACAGTCTCTTTCGGCGACTCGCTAACCATGCGCGCAACGGGGATCATCGACTGGCTGAAGAGCGAATCACGCTTCACCTTGATCGACGGTTTTGACCGTTCGATGCCACGACCAGAACGGATCGAGATCCGCCGCCAAGGACTCCTTGCCGACCTCTTCATCACGGGGGTAAACGCTATCACCGAGCAGGGTTCGCTCCATTGGCTCGACATGGTGGGCAACCGCATTGCAGGGGTGGCATTCGGACCACGCAAGGTGATCATCGTGGCAGGACGCAACAAAATAGTCGCCACACGCAACGATGCCGAGGAGCGCATCCGCCGCATCGCAGCGCCACAAAACATGGCTCGTCATCCCGAATTTCGCACTCCCTGCGCCACCACAGGCGTCTGCATGGATTGCAACTCACCCGATCGCATTTGCAACACACGCATGGAGATGATGCGCTGCTACCCCGAACACCGAATTTTAGTGATCTTAATTGACGAAGATTTAGGATTGTAAATAGAGAAAAAATGGCGAAGGTCAAGAAAGCATTTTTCTGCAAAAGTTGCGGATTCGAAGCCCCCAAATGGTTGGGGCGCTGCCCCTCGTGTGGCGAGTGGAACACCTTCACCGAGGAGATCATAGCCCACGAAAGCGGCTCGATTCCCGCCTCGATCGCGGGCAACATCCCCACGACCAAACCGCAGCGCGTACGCGACATCAGCCAAAGCGAACACCGCCGCATCGACTTGGGCAACAAGGAGGTCAACCGCGTATTGGGTGGTGGTTTGGTGCCGGGATCGCTCGTTCTGTTAGGGGGTGAACCGGGCATTGGCAAATCGACCCTCGCTTTGCAGATTGCACTGGCAACCAACGGATTGAATACGCTCTATGTGTCGGGCGAGGAGTCGGCGGAGCAGATCCGTATGCGCGCCGAACGCATCGGCATCGGCAACGACGATTGTTTGATCTATCCCGAAACACTGCTCGAAAACATCGTGGCACAGATCGAAGAACATCACCCCGATCTGGTGATCATCGACTCCATACAGACCATTTACACCGACCTGATCGACTCGTCGGCAGGTAGCGTATCGCAAATTCGCGAGTGCGCCGCCACGCTGCTCAAATACGCCAAAGGGACGAATACCTCGGTCTTCATCATCGGACACATCACCAAAGACGGCACCATTGCTGGGCCCAAGGTGCTGGAACATATCGTGGATGTGGTGCTGCAATTCGAGGGCGACAACAACTACACCTACCGCATCTTGCGCGGCATCAAAAACCGCTTCGGCGCCACGTTCGAGATTGGCGTTTTCGAGATGCTCGACATCGGACTTCGCGAGGTGGACAACCCCTCCGAAATTCTGCTCACCCACTACGACGAGCCACTGAGTGGCATCTCGGTGGGAGCTGCCGCCGACGGCATACGCCCCTATTTGATTGAGGTGCAAGCTCTTGTCTCAGGAGCTGCCTACGGCACACCCCAACGCACCACCACTGGCTATGATACCAAACGCATGAATATGCTGCTGGCGGTACTCGAAAAGCGCGTGGGGATGAAGATGTTTCAGAAGGATGTTTTTCTCAACTTCGCAGGCGGATTCAAAGTCGCTGATCCGGGGTTGGATCTGGCGGTCGTTGCCGCCGTGATCTCCTCCTACTACGACCGTCCGATCGCCGAAGGGGTCTGCTGTGCAGGCGAAATCGGTCTTTCGGGTGAGGTACGCCCCGCCCCCCGCAGCGAGCAACGCATCAGCGAGGCGGCACGCTTGGGATTCAAACGCATCGTCATATCAGGCTATCTTGCCAAACACGCCAAACGGCCGAAAGGGATCGAAATTGTGTCGATTCACAGCATCGACCAGCTACCCAAAGCTCTCTTTGTGGAATAGTTTTTGCTTCCCTCTATTCAGAAGCTGTTTTGAATTTATTAATCTCGTTTTTTTCGGCTCTTTTTGCCCCAGTTTCCGCCCTGTAAATCCTCATTTAGCTCGCTAAAATCGGATTTGCAGGACAAAAACA
>JAVXFC010000047.1:0-702 GCA_036658095.1 Alistipes sp.
GGCGATCACCGATTTTCTGGCGCAATTTACGAATATGCACGTCAATCGTGCGGTCACCCACCACCACCGCACTACCCCACACCTTGCGGTAGATCTCCTCGCGCAGGAAAAGTTTTCCCGGCTCGGACAAGAGGAGCGCCAGTAGTGCAAATTCCTTGCGCGGCAAAGCGATCACTCGCCCACCACGACGCGCCACATAGCGATCCACATCGAGGGTGATGCGTTCATCGGGCGTGCTATCGATTCGCTTGAGGATTGCCTGCACGCGGCTCATGAGCAGCTCCATTTTAATCGGTTTAGTCAGGTAGTCATCTGCCCCCACTTCGAAACCTGCAAGTTGCTGATCCTCTTCACCCAAGGCAGAGAGAAAAACCACCATTGTATCGCACAACGCGGGGTCATTGCGAATCGCACGACACGTCTGGACGCCGTCCATCACGGGCATCATCCGATCCAACAAGATCAGATGCGGGAGGTGGGCAGTGGCCATAACAAGTGCCTCGGCACCATTGGAGGCAGTGAGAACTTCGTAACCCGCCTTGACAAGGTTGTATTTCACAAATTCGAGGATGTCGGGTTCGTCGTCGACAATTAGTATGCGGTGGCTCATGGCAGATAGGTTCGATTTTAGCAGGGTTATGGCAATCGTGCTACGAAGATATGAATTTTCCGATCAAAACGTTCGCCCACACGGGAAAAATC
>JAVXFC010000047.1:712-11763 GCA_036658095.1 Alistipes sp.
AGATAGTAAATTTATGGCGGAAATACTTCGCCGACACGGGATAAAAGGTTATATTTGCGAAATTTATCTGCTCCCGCGTATGCGGAATTTAAAAAGAAAACAAAGATGGCTACTGAAAATTCTACCCTTCCTGCTCCTGAGGAGCAAGTCAGCAACATGGCTGAAGATGTGCAAACGACCACTTCCACCCCCGAACAGGAGGCAACTGCTCATGCAAAACGCGCCCGCATTGCGGTGAAGCGTGCGGTGAAACCCGCAGCAGACACAGCAACCGAGACGGAGGCGGCAATCGAAGAGAAAGTCGACTTTGCCGACGAGGAAGCTGCGCTGGCAGCTCAAGATGCAGGACTCGATCTGGGCGAGGAGACCTCTGAGGAGGAGGCTCACGAGATCGTCGTGACCGACATCTATGCCGACAAAAGTGGCGAAGAGCTGGTAGATATATTTGCCAAGATGCTCGAAGGACACCCCATACAATCATTGCGTCGCGAGGTCGAAGTGCTGAAAATCGCCTTCTACAAACAGCGCCGCATGGTGGTCGATGCGGAGCGTCGAGCCTTCATCGAGGGCGGAGGTGCTGAGGCAGATTTTGTGCCTGCCGTTGACGCTGTCGAGATGCGTCTGAAGGATCTTTTCAAGGAGTACCGCCGTCGCCGCGACGAATTTATCGCAGGGCTGGATGTCGAAAAAGAGGCTAATCTGAAGATCAAATTGCAGATCATCGAGGAGCTGAAAGAGCTGGTCAATTCGGACGAGACACTCAACCACACCTTTAATAAGTTCCGCGAGCTGCAACAACGCTGGAAAGATACGGGTCTGGTGCCGCAGGCGAACGTGAAGGATCTGTGGGAGACCTACAACCTCCACGTGGAGAATTTTTACAGTTTCATCAAGATTAACAAAGAGTTACGCGATCTGGATCTGAAGAAAAACTACGAACTGAAGCTCTCGCTGTGCGAGCAAGCCGAGGCGCTGGTGGTGGAGCCTTCGGTGGTCGAAGCGTTCCATAAATTGCAGAAACTGCACGACCAATGGCGCGAAACAGGTCCCGTGGCAAACGAATATAAAGAGGCGCTGTGGGAGCGTTTCAAAGAGGCTTCGAGCCGCATCAACAAGCAACATCAGGAGTATTTCGAGACCCTAAAATCGGAGCAAGTGCGCAACTTGGAGCTGAAGGCAGCGCTCTGCACAACCACCGAAGAGCTTGCACAACAAGCACTTGCCAACCGCAAGGAGTGGAGCAAGGCAAGCGAGCAGCTGCTCGAAATACAGAAGACATGGAAGACCATCGGCTTCGCACCCAAGAAAGACAACAACCATATTTACGAACGTTTCCGCACGGCGTGCGACCAATTTTTCGAGGCTAAGCGTCGGTTCTATGCAGGCGTGAAGGGCGAAATGGAGCAGAATCTGCAACTCAAAAACGAGCTGTGCGAAGCTGCCGAAGCACTCGCAAACAGCGAGGAGTGGAAAAAAACAACCGACGAGTTGATCGCCCTTCAAAATCGCTGGAAAGAGATTGGCGGGGTGTCACGTCGCTACTCTGATCAGATCTGGAAACGTTTCCGCACAGCGTGTGACGCCTTTTTCGGACGCAAATCGGCACACTTTGCCAGTGTGGACGGTGAGCATGACGAGAACCTGAAGCAGAAATTGGCGCTTTTGGAGGAGATGGCAATTGCCGACATCAAGGCGGGCGGCTTCGAGGTGATCAAGGAGTTCCAACGTCGCTGGGGCGAGATCGGCTTCGTGCCTATCAAGCAGAAAGATGCGATTCAGAAAAAATACAAAGCGGCCGTAGATGTACTGTTCAATGCCCTGCGTGGCACGGAGCGCGACCGTTCGATGGGTCGTTTCCGCGAGAAAGTCTCGTCGATCAAGAACGCTGGCGGCAACCGCCTACGCACCGAGCGCGACCACCTCTATAATAAGGTACGCCAAATGGAGCAGGACATTGCTCTGCTGGAAAACAACATCGGATTCTTCGCCAAATCGAAAAATGCCGACGCGCTGATTGCCGACGTTCGCGCCAAGATCGAGCGCGCGAAGGAGGAGATGCAAGCCACGATTGAGAAGGTGAAACTCATTGACAACCAAGATAATAAAGACAACAAAGACAACGAAAATAAATAGATAATATTCATGAAACTCTCAAAACCCAAATACATCTTTGTCACAGGCGGCGTCGCATCGTCGTTGGGCAAAGGTATTATTGCGGCATCAATCGCCCGTTTGCTTCAGGCGCGCGGCTACTCGGTGACGATTCAAAAGCTCGATCCATATATCAACGTCGATCCCGGAACACTCAATCCCTACGAACACGGCGAGTGTTACGTGACCGAGGACGGCGCGGAAACAGACCTCGACTTGGGTCACTATGAGCGTTTTACAAATCAACCCACCTCGAAAGCCAACAACGTCACAACGGGTAAAATCTACCAATGTGTGATCGAAAAGGAGCGCAAAGGCGAGTACCTCGGCAAGACCGTGCAGGTGATCCCGCACATTACCGACGAGATCAAACGCCGCATCCAACTGCTTGCTCAACGTAAAACCTACGATATCATCATCACCGAGATCGGTGGCACGGTGGGCGACATCGAATCGCAGCCATTCATCGAGGCGGTGCGCCAGTTGCGCTACACACTTGGATCGAAAAATACGGCGCTCGTACACCTGACACTGATCCCCTACATGGCGGCGGCAGGCGAGATGAAAACCAAGCCTACACAGCACTCAGTCAAGGCTTTACTCGAAAATGGATTGCAGCCCGACATCCTCGTGTTGCGCGCCGAACGCCCCTTGTCGCTGGAGATTCGCCGCAAGGTGGCGCTGTTCTGCAACGTCGATGTGAACGCCGTCATGGAGTCGATCGACGTGCCGACAATCTACGAAGTGCCGCTCAAAATGCACGAGCAACACTTGGACGAGGTGGTGCTTGGCAAACTCGACCTACCCGCTGAGACAGAGCCAGATATGGACGCGTGGAGGGAGTTTGTGGAGAAAATCAAGCATCCCAAACAGAAAATAGAAATTGCATTGGTGGGCAAATACACCGAACTTCCCGACTCGTACAAGTCTATCTGTGAGTCGTTTATCCACGCAGGTGCGGTGAACGATTGCAAGGTGAAACTGCAATATGTCAACTCGGAGAAAATCACTCCAGAAACCGCTGGCGAAAAGTTGGGCAAAATGGCGGGCATTCTGGTCGCCCCGGGATTCGGAAATCGCGGCATTGAGGGCAAAATCGAAGCGGTGCGCTACGCCCGTGAAAACGGCATTCCATTCCTCGGCATCTGCTTGGGTATGCAGTGCGCCGTGATCGAATTCGCGCGCAACGTGCTGGGCTGGGCAGACGCCAATTCGAGCGAAATGGAGACCACCGCACACCCCGTGATCGACCTCATGGAGGAGCAAAAAGGGGTTACCGCCAAGGGTGGAACGATGCGTTTGGGCGCCTATCCGTGCGTGCTGAAGGCAGGTTCGAAGGTGGCTGAGGCATACGGGACACTCCAAATTGCGGAGCGTCATCGCCACCGCTACGAGTTCAACAGCGACTACATCGAACGTTTCGATGCGGCAGGAATGCAGGCTGTCGGCACCAATCCCGACACGGGTTTGGTGGAGGTTGTCGAGGTGGCAAACCACCCGTGGTTTGTCGGCACACAGTATCATCCCGAATACAAGAGTACCGTGCAACGTCCTCACCCGCTGTTTGTTGCCTTCACAAAGGCAGCCTTGGCACATAGCAATTCCAAAACTAAATAAGAAGTAAAATAAGAATGGATAAAAAAACAATTATAGGTATTGCCGTCGTTTCGGTTCTCTTCCTTGGATTTGCCTTTTTCAGCTCGAAGCAGCAGGAGGAATATAAACGCGAAATGGCTGAATATCAAGCCTATCAAGACTCTGTGGCGGCGGCAAACGCCCCCACGCCTACCCTTGCACCCACCACGACGACCGATTCGCTGGGCGTAACAACGACAACGACGGGAACACTTGACACACTGCAAATTGCAGCTACACAGCAACGCCAAGTGGAGCAGTTAGGCGAGTACCTCGCCCAAGCGCGCGAAGGCGAGGCACAGACGGTGACCATCGAAAACGAGGTGATGAAGGTCAACTTTTCGACCCGTGGCGGTCAGGTGACGGGTGTGACGTTGAAGAACTTCACACGTTATGCACCGCACGGCGAGCGCAACCAGCACATCGAACTTTTCAACCCCGAAAGCGCACGTTTCGATCTTTCGTTCTTCGTCAAAAATGGCGTCAACAACGTGAAGGTCAACACCATGGACTACCTTTTCACGGTCGACACAACGCAGATCGCCGACGACCGTCCGCAGGTGGTGACCATGTACCTGCCCATTGCGGCGGATGCACGCCTGAAGTACGAGTATCTTATCTATAACGAGCAGACGCCCTCGCGCGACTACCTCATGGATTTCAACGTCACCTTCGAGAACATGGCGCCGCAAATGGCGAACCAGACCTCGATTGGCATCGACTGGTCAAACACCTCGTACCAAAACGAGAAGGGCTTCCAGAACGAAAATATGTACACCTCGATCGCCTACCGCTTTCCCAATGAGACCTCGATCGAGGAGCTGGGCATGAGCGACAAGGCGAAGCAGGACAAAGCAACCACGGCAGTGAACTGGGTGGCTTTCAAGCAGCAATTCTTCTCGTCGATCTTCATCGCCCCCGAAAATGTAACGTATGCCGACATGGCTTTCGACACCGCAGCCCCCGAATCGGATCTGCTGAAGAGCTTCTCAGCACAAATGGCTGTTCCCTATACACTTCAGAATGACCACTATAACTTTTCGTTCTACTTCGGCCCTAACAAATACGCCATTCTGAAAAAGGTTGCCGACGACAAGGGCGAATCGATCTATCTCGAACGGCTCATTCCACTCGGCTGGGGCATTTTTGGCTGGGTGAACCGCTGGTTCGTGATCCCCGTATTCGACTTCCTGCGCAACTACATCAGCTCGTTCGGCATCATCATCTTCATCCTCGCACTGCTGGTCAAAATCATCATCTCACCGCTGACCTACAAGAGCTACATCTCGACAGCGAAGATGCGCGTGATCAAGCCCGAAGTGGATCTGCTGACGGCTAAATATCCGAAAAAAGAGGACGCCATGAAGCGTCAGCAGGCGACCATGGAACTTTATAAAAAGGTGGGTATCAACCCCATGGGTGGATGTATCCCTATGCTGATCCAGATGCCAATCATCATCGCCATGTTCCGATTCTTCCCGGCCTCGATCGAGTTGCGCGAGCAGTCGTTCCTCTGGGCAGACGACCTTTCGTCCTACGATAGCATCCTCAGCCTCCCCTTCGAGATCCCCTTCTATGGCGATCACGTGAGCCTTTTCGCCCTCCTGATGACGGGTGCGCTGTTCCTCTTCTCGTACATGAACTACCAACAAACCGCCTCCAGCCAGCCGCAAATGGCAGGCATGAAGTTTATGATGGTCTACATGATGCCCGTGATGATGCTCTTCTGGTTCAATAGCTACTCGAGCGGTCTGTGCTACTACTACTTCCTCGCCAACCTGCTCACCATTGGGCAAACGCTGCTCATACGGCGCATGATCGACGACGGAAAGATCCACGCCACGATGCAGGCAAATGCTGCCAAACGTGGTAATGGCGGCAAGAAGTCGAAATTTCAGATGAAATACGAAGCCCTGATGCAACAACAGGAGCAGACACGCAAGAAATAACCTTGCATGGTTCTACGATAGAAAACGCCCCACAGACTGCGATCTGTGGGGCGTTTTTATGGTTCTAACCAAAAATTCTACGACCTCTTCAGTTGGCGACGTAGCATGGTGGTCACCTCGCGGAAAGCCTCCAAACGGAACGCTGCCGAGAGTGCCACGTAGGTCACTGCCCCCGTCGCAATCTCCGCCACAAGACGCACCAACGGGTCACCAATCAGTTGTCCGACCCCCCACGTAGCGGCAAACATCGCCGCGGTGACGAGCGCCACGGGTAGCACCGTGCGCAGCAGACGCTGCAACGAAAGGGTCACAAAGCGCCTCGCAACACCAATATTGAGGCACATCTCGATGCACGACATTGCCACCAAGCCCCACACCACCGCCAACACGCTATAAAAAATCGTGAGGGCTAAAATGGCAGTCATCAGTATCTTTTTCACAATTTCCAGACGCACGATAATTTTACCGTCGCTCTTGACTTTCAACACGTTATAAGCGATCATCGTCACAGGATAGAACAGTCCCGTCAGGCAAAAGACGCGCAGATAAGGAATGGCAGGCAGCCACTTCGCCCCCACCAGCACCGTGAACAAATCTTCCGCCACAGCGATCAGTCCGAGCATGGCGGGGAACATGACAAACGTCACAACCATAACCACTTGACGGTAGCTCTCGGCAAATTTACGTTCGTCGCTCGCGATGTTTGCCAACGCGGGAAAGGTGACATTCTGCACCGACGAGACCACCGAGGTCACCGACTGATCTTTGAACTTGCGCGCGGCATCGAAGTAGCCCAGCACATCCACCGAAAAGACCTTACCCAGAAAGAGTTGCGGGATTTTATTGTAAAGCGTCGTGATCAGATCGGTCGTCATCAAGCTCAAGCTATACGGCGCCATGGCACGCAACGTCGAGCGGTCGAAATGCGCCGTCGGACGCCACGCACTCGCCCACCAAAGCAGCCCCGCGCGCACCGACATCATCGTCAGCTGCTGCCCCACGATGCTCCACACACCACATCCAGCGAGCGCCATGCCGATCGCCACGGCACCGCTCACAAACGACGAGGCGAAGATCACCTTCGAGAGGAGCGAGAAGCGGAATTGGCGCGTGAAAATCGTGTTTTGAATCACACACAGCGCATTAATTGGCACTTGCAGGAAGAAAAAAGGCGCCAGACGCGTGATGATCGGCTGGTCGTAGTACCACGCCACCACGGGCGACAGTCCCACCAAAAGTAGGTATAGCACCACCGAAACGGTGATATTAAACAAGAAAACCGACTTAAAATCGTCGGGGTGCGGCTCCGCCTTGCGGATGAGCGTCTGCGAAAAACCGCTATCAACAACAATGAGTGCGATGGCAGAAAAAGAGGTCAGCAGAGCGATGACGCCCAGATCGTCGGGCAGCAGCAACCGCAGCAAGACAATGCTCACCACCACTTGCAGCAACGTGGAGCCAGCCTTTTCAGCCATGCTCCACGATACACCCTGCGCTACTTTATCCTTCAATTCGCTCCTCATCGCCTCACTTAACAGCCCTTATGCGCTGCAATATCGACCATGCGGTGTCGCAATTTCTCGACACTCGACAGCTCGACATAGGATGCACCACCGTCGGGTCCAAAGCTACCGCCCACAATGGCAAGCAGATCGGTCTCCTCCAACTTTCCACATTTACGGTTGATGTATTCTAACGCATCCACCAAGAAATAATATTTATCCGAGACCTCCTGTGTACGCAAGATCGGCACGACACCATACGAAAGCGCCAGAATACGCTGTGCATGAAGCTGATAGCAAACTGCCATGACCGTTTTTTGACCGCGGAATGCTGCCAAATAGCGCCCCGTACGTCCCGTGCGAGTGTCGAGGATCACATATTTTATCGGCAGGTTGGTGCAAGCACGCACCGCCGAACGGGCTAATTGCGCCGTGATTTCGTGGTTCACCGAGACCATATTGATGTCGATCATCGGGGTGAAAAGCTCCTCGTCGCGCTCAATTTCGCGCGCAATACGCGACATGGTCTCGACCGACTCCACGGGATAATCACCCATGGCGGTCTCGTCGCTAAGCATCACGGCATCAACGCGTTCGTAGATCGCACTCGCCACATCGCTCACCTCGGCACGCGTCGGACGAGCCGAATGCACCATAGAATAGAGCATCTGCGTGGCGATAATCACGGGTCGCTTGGCAGCGATACACTTCTCGACAATGCGTCGTTGGGTGTTGGGAATGACCTCCGCAGGCAGCTCCACACCCAGATCACCGCGCGCCACCATGATACCATACGACGCCTCGATGATCTCGTCGATGTTGTTAAGTCCCTCCTGATTCTCGATTTTCGAAATGATCTTGATCGGGCTATTATGCGCGTCCAGAATATCCTGTACTGCCTTGATATCACGCACACTACGCACAAACGAGTGCGCAATGAAATCCACATCGTTACGGATCGCCCACTCAATAAATCGGCGATCTTTTTCGGTCACCGAAGGCAGGTCGATCGACACTCCGGGAACGTTCACACTCTTGCGCGAGCGCATGGCGCCACCCGTCACAAATTCGCACATCAGCTCCTCGTCGTTCTTCTCCAACACACAGATCTCCAGCTCACCGTCGGCAATCAACATCCGCGCCCCGACGGGAATATCCCCCACAATGCCGGGAACGTTCATGTAGATCGTCTTGCGCGTAGTGAAGTCATCGCCCTTCGATCCGCGCACCACGACACGGTCACCCACCGCGAAATTGATCGCATTGCCATACTCGGCAGCGATCGTCGTAACACGAATTTCGGGACCTTTTGTGTCGATCATGATCGGGATCGCACGGTTCACTTTATGGACGGTCTCCACAATTTTCGTCGCACCCTCCTCGGAAGCGTGTGCCGAGTTCACGCGCACGACATCCATGCCCGCGTCATACAATTTGCGCACAAAATCTTCTGTGCAGCGGAAGTCGGACATCGTAGCCACGACTTTGGTTTTTTTCTCTCTATACATAGGAATTACTTTTTATTTGTTTGTTCACGTCCCAGCAACGCCCTCACCCCCAATTCGTAGGATTGAAGTCCGAATCCCATAATCGAGCCAACGACGACCTCAGCCAGCAACGAGATGTGCCGAAACTCTTCACGCGCCCAGATTGCAGAGATATGCACCTCGACCACAGGTGTTTGCACAGCTGCCACCGCATCGCGAATCGCCACCGAAGTGTGGGTGTAGCCACCCGCATTCAGCACCACGCCGTCATAGGCGCCGTCGGCACGCTGAAGGGCGTCGATCAATTCGCCCTCGATATTGGATTGGAAATAGGTAAATTTAACTTCGGGAAAAGTGGCACGCAGGCGTTCGAGGTAAGACTCAAAACGCTCCGAGCCGTAGACCGCGCAATCGCGCGTCCCCTGCAAATTGAGATTCGGCCCGTTGAGAATAAGGATTTTCATAGCTCTGATTTGGTGCAAAGATACGCATAAAATACGAATTGCAGATGACAGAGTGGTGAATTTTACAACCCCAAGGCGACGATTATTTCACGATGTAGACGTGTTCGTCGGCGCGCTGCATATGGAAATTCTCGCGCGCATACTCCTCCAGATAATCATCGTATTTGAGGTGTTCAATCAACGTGCTGTCCTGATCAATACGTTGCTGATAGCGGTCACGCTCTTGTTCCAAAACGCCAATTTCACGACGTATCTTCACAGCATGCAGCAAGTTACGCCCCACAACAAAAACTGTAAATATGAGGATGACGATCGTCGCCACGATCCATGATTTTCGTCCGAAATGAAGGGTCATACTATGGAATATGCATATATTTATGCGTCTGGATCGAGATGTTCCAACGCGGATGCGCCTTGGCGTACTCCACGATGAGCGGCATCACCTGCTCCGCCACGCTCCATTCGGGTTGCATATAGAGCATACAATGCGCCCCCACGTGTGCGGCATTTTGCTCCGCCCACGCCAGATCGCTCTCGGCGCTGATGATCACCTTCAGCTCGTGCGCGCGTTCAAATGCCTCGGCAAGAGGTGGTTGCTGGGGTTTGGGTGACAAACACACCCAGTCGAAATCGCCACTAAAGGGGTGTGTCCCCGATGTTTCGAGAAAGATTTGCAAGCCCCGCGCACGCAGCTCAGCGCACAACGGTGCAAGGGGATAGAGCAACGGCTCGCCCCCCGTGATGACGATCGCCTGCGCGGCGCACGAAGCTGCGCGATCGACGATCGTATGAACCTCGGTTGGAGGATAGAGCGACGGATTCCATGTGTACTTAGCGTCACACCAGCGGCAACCCACATCGCAGCCGCCAAGGCGGATAAAATAGGCGGGTTTACCCGCGTGAAAGCCCTCTCCCTGAATGGTATAGAAGTCCTCAACAAGGGGCAATTTGCGCCCTTGGTCGAGTAATTTTGTATTTACATCAATGCTCATCGTAGGTCTAATCCGTCACCACATAAACATCCTTCAGATTACGCCCAAGTTGGTTGTAATCAAGACCATATCCCACAATAAATTCGTCACCTATCTCCATAGCGCGGTAGCGGATCGGAATCTGCTTGACGTAGGATGCAGGCTTAAAAAAGAGGGTGCAGACATCGACACTGGCAGGTTTGCGTGCCTCTAAATCGCGCATCATGTGATCGATACTTTCGCCCGTATCGACAATATCCTCCACGATGATCACGTGGCGACCTTCGATGCTTCCGTTCAACCCGATCAGGCTACGCACCCCGCCCGTGGAACAGGTGCCGCAGTACGACGAGAGCTTCACAAACGAGAGTTCACAGTTGAAGTCGATCTTCTTGATCAGGTCGCTCATGAACATGAACGAGCCGTTGAGGACGCTCAAAAACAGCGGTACCTCCTTGTCGGCATAGTCGGCGTTGATGCGAGCAGCGACAGCCGAGACGGCCTCGTCGATTTTTGCGGCAGGAATCATCACTTTGAAATGTCTGTCGTGAAGTTTTATGATATCCTCCATATCAGTTACGAGTTTTATGATTAATTTTGCAAAATTAACGAATTACCCCCAAGAAACATAGGTTTTTGGTAAAATTATTTCGCAAAAAAATGAAACTACTCAAACAATTCCAACAGGCGAACACACAAACCAAGTGGATGATCGCCCTTATCGTGCTGTTACTGTTGATGATCGCCACGCGCTGGGGCTACATCGCTCACACCGCTGGCGCCGCCTTTCAGCAACGCTTCGCCCCCGTCGTCGAGCAGGCAGACAGCATCACCGACCGTCCTTAGCGACCCCCAAAAACAAAGCGGTTAAACCAGTCCCGAGAAGCCCATG
>JAVXFC010000048.1:0-11507 GCA_036658095.1 Alistipes sp.
CGCCACGTTGGGCGAGGGGACAAAGATCGTCGGCTTGGCGACCAAACACAGTTCGGAGACCGTGCCAGCACCGCTGCGCGAAAGTACCACGTCGGCTGCGGCATAGGCGTAATCCATGCGATCGATGAACGCCCCTTGCCAAATATGGAGCGTGGGATGTGCCGCCAAAAAAGCCTGCATCTCGCCCTCGTAGAACTTGCCCGTCTGCCAAATCACCTGCACGGGAGCCGTTCCACGCTGTCGCGTGAGCCACTCCTTCATCATCTCGTTGAGCGTGCGCGTGCCGAGCGAACCACCCACCACCAGCACCACAGGCAGAGCCTCCGTGAAACCGTAGTAGTGTAGTGCTTCGGCGCGGTCGACCCCCGAACGCGAAAAATTACCGCGCAGCGGATTGCCCGTCATCACGATCTTTTCGGGGGCAAAAAAGCGCTCCATACCCTCGTATGCCACGCAGATGCGGCGCGCACCGCGTGCCAAAATCTTGTTCGTCAGCCCCGCATAGGAGTTCTGCTCTTGAATGAGCGTCGGCACCCCCATGCGTTGTGCTGCCCACAGCACGGGCGCGCTGGCGTAACCGCCAAAGCCCACCACGATGTCGGCACCAAAGTCGCGAATTGCGTGACGTGCCATGCGGATGCTCTTCAGCACCTTGAACGGTACGGCAAGGTTTTTCAGCTCAAAGCGACGTTGCAAGCCTGCCACGGGAAGTCCCACAATCTGGTAACCCAAGGCGGGGACTTTCTCCATCTCCATTTTGCCCTCAGCACCCACGAAAAGGATCTCCACCTCGTTGCCCAAGCGCCGTTTGAGCGCCTCAGCCACCGCTACGGCGGGGTAGATATGTCCGCCTGTGCCGCCACCCGAAACAATGATTTTTTTCATCTTTACTTCTTTTATCTCTTTCGGCTCACCCTCGCTTGGGGCGATGATCACCGTATTTTTAGCGTTAAATGGTCTCTTTTTAATCCCTTTTGCCTACCGACCCCAACTTTCGCGGTCGAGCGATCGGTAGTTGATTGCTTCGGCAATGTGTGCCGATGTAATATCCTTGCACTCTGCCAAATCGGCGATCGTGCGTGCCACCTTGATGATCCGATCGTAGGCACGTGCCGAGAGGTTCAGTCGCTCCATGGCGCGTTCGAGCATCGTGGCGGCAACCTCGTCGAGGTGGCAATATTCGCGGAGCATCTTGGTGTTCATCATGGCATTGGTATGCACCCCCTCGATCTGGTGGAAACGCGCCGCCTGCACCTTGCGGGCGCGCAGCACGCGTGCCAAAATGGTGGTACTGGTTTCGCCGCTGCGTGTTGATATCAGCTCACCCACGGGTACGGGGGTCACCTCGATTTGCAGATCGACACGGTCGAGCAGTGGACCTGATATGCGTCCCATGTAGCGATGCACCGCCGCGGGGGAGCAGGTACACTCCTTGGTCGGGTGGTTGTAATAGCCACACGGACACGGGTTCATGGAGGCTACCAAGGTGAAATTCGCGGGGTATTCCACGCTGTATTTTGCCCGTGAAACGGTGATTTTTTTATCTTCCAATGGCTGCCGCAATACCTCCAACGCACTACGTCCGAATTCGGGAAGCTCGTCCAGAAAGAGGATCCCATTGTGCGCCAGCGACTGTGGCGACTGTCCGCCGCCGATGAGTGCCACCTGCGATGCAAGGTGATGCGGGGCGCGGAAAGGACGTTGCGAGAGCAATCCGCGCGTGACACCCAACTTGCCCGCCACGGAGTGTATCTTGGTGGTTTCGAGTGCCTCTTCGGGGGTCAGCGGGGGTAAAATGGTTGGCAGACGGCGCGCGAGCATGGTTTTGCCCGAACCCGGAGCGCCGATCATTAGCACGTTGTGACCACCTGCGGCGGCGATCTCCAAAGCGCGCTTGACGTGCGTCTGTCCTTTGACATCCGAAAAATCTTCGGCATAGTGCGTCCCCGTCACCGCGCTAACTTCGTCGTGCGGTGGTTCGGCAGCTGCAATCAAGGTCTCCCCGTTCAGATAACCGACGACCTCTTTGAGGGTGTGGACGCCAATTACCTCGATGCCCTCTACCACCGCCGCCTCGGCGAGGTTGTCGGCAGGAACTAAGATCCGCTGCAACCCTTCGCGGCGTGCGCGGTCGGCAATGGGCAGCACACCCCGCACAGTTTGCACCGTGCCGTCGAGCGAAAGTTCACCGACGATCATCGTCTGAGCAAGCAGCCGCGCATCGACCTGCATCTGCGCCGCCAGAATCCCGACGGCAATCGGCAAATCGAAGCCCGCCCCCTCTTTGCGCAGGTCGGCAGGGGCGAGGTTGACGATGATTTTCTTGCCCGACATCCGCTGTTGCGAATTTTCGAAGGCAGCACGGATGCGTTGCTCGCTCTCCTTGACGGCGCTGTCGGGCAGCCCCACCAAATAAAGCCCGATGCCGCCGCCGGCGATGTTGACCTCGACGGTCACCCGCACAGCGTCGATACCGACCACCGTTCCTGTATATACCTTCACAAACATCTGATTATCACTTTAGAAAGGTGCTTCTTCGTCGAGCGCGGGGGGTGCAGGGTCGAACTCTTTGTTGCCACGCGCCGCCCCCAGACCTGCCTGCGCGCTGTTCGAGTCGCTGGCAAAATCTTCGTATTGCTGCGTGGGTAGCCCCGGTGTGACGGGCATCATTGTGTCGTCCATATCGGCAAAGCGCGCCTGATCCTTGATGAATCGGAGGTTGACATCTGCCACAGCACCGTTACGGTGTTTGGCGATGATGATCTCCGCCAGCCCCGCCGTGGGCATCCCATTTTCGTCTTGGTTGATGCCGTAGTACTCAGGGCGATGGATGAATGCCACAATATCGGCATCCTGCTCGATAGCACCCGACTCACGAAGGTCGGAGAGCTGCGGGCGTTTCGAGCCGCCACGCATCTCGGTGGCACGGCTCAACTGCGACAGGGCGATCACGGGTACGCTCAGCTCCTTGGCGATCGCCTTGAGTGTGCGCGAGATGAAGGAGACCTCCTGCTCGCGGTTGCCCTTCGAGTCTTGGTTGCCCGTCATGAGCTGCAAGTAGTCGATGACGATGATTTTTATGTCGTTGTGAATCTTCAGACGCCGCGCTTTCGAACGGAACTCGAAGACCGAGAGGGCGGGGGTGTCGTCGATGAATAGGGGGGCGGCACCCAACGGTTTGGTTGCCGACTCGAGATGAAGCCACTGCTCTGGCGAGAGGCGACCGCTCTTCACGTCGTTGCTGTTGAGTCCCGTCTCGGCGACGATGAGTCGCATCATGAGCTGCACGGCGGACATCTCCAACGAGAAAAATGCTACGCCCGCTTCGTGATCGACAGCCATATTGCGTGCCATGGAGAGGACGAAGGCGGTTTTACCCATCGAAGGACGGGCGGCGATGATGATCAAATCGGAGAGCTGCCAACCGAGGGTGATGCGGTCGATTGCCATGAATCCCGAAGGCACACCGTTGAAGGCGCTTGTATTTTTAGATGCCTCCTCGATCTGCTGCAAGGCTTTGGACAACAAGTCTTTCGACGATTGTACCGAGCGCTTGACATGCCCTTCCGAAACCTTGAAAATCTCGCCCTCGGCAAATCCAATCAGCTCCGTGACATCCTTCGATTCGTCGTACGACTGTCGTTGGATCTCGGTTGCCGAGCGGATTAATTCGCGCTGAACATATTTCTGGGCGATGATCTTGGTGTGGAATTCGATGTTGGCTGCCGAGGCTAC
This sequence comes from Alistipes sp., assembly GCA_036658095.1. Lineage (GTDB taxonomy): Bacteria > Bacteroidota > Bacteroidia > Bacteroidales > Rikenellaceae > Alistipes. The sequence goes on from JAVXFC010000048.1 coordinate 3,736, forward strand.
CTTCTGTGTCAGCTGCGCGAGATAGGCTGCCCCGCCCACTTTTTTCAGCTCTTTGTTGACCTTTAGCTGCTCGGTGACGGTGTAGAGGTCGATCGGTTTGAGGTTGATCGACAACTCCTCGATGGCTTTGTAGATGATTTGATGCTGCTCGGTGTAGAAAGCCTCCGACGAGATAAACTCTTGTACGGTGATGATGCTGTCGCGTTCGAGCATCAGGGCGCCGAGTACAGCCTCCTCTAACTCAACAGCTTGAGGGGGTACATTGCCTGCAACGTCGGTCATTGCTGCGAAGGATTCGCGGTTGCGTGTAGAGGGGGTATATTCTTTAGCCATTTGTTGTGTCGTTTCAAAGCTCAAAAGTAGCAATTTGCACTGACAAATCAAAGTCGATACCCGAAAGTTTTGTACAAAAAACGGTTGATAAAGCGGAAAGGTGGCGCACGAGGGGTTGTACCCCGAAATGGCTGTTGAAAAGTGGGGATGAGTTTTTATTTGTCGATGCCCAATCCGCGCTGCGAAACCGCCAAAACAGCGATGCTGATGCGTGCGTCGGGCGCACACCGCAGAATCTCCTCGGCACACGAAACGATCGTGGCGCCCGTGGTGAAGACGTCGTCGACCAGCAGGATGTGCTTGCCCGCAAGATCTTCAGGGTGAGCCACTTGAAATATATCACGCACATTCTCCCACCGTCCTTCGCTCGTCGAGGTGAGTGCCTGCGAGGGGTTGTTGCGCTGTCGTCGCACGCTGTGTCGGTCGACCCCAATGCCCAACTCGCGGGCGATGCCCTCTGCCAGATATTCCGATTGGTTGTAGCCTCGGCGCAGTCGTTTGCGCCAATGCAGTGGTACGGGAACGACCAGATCGACCTCGTGATAGAGGTCACTGGCGGCGAGATAGCTGCCATACCAGACGCCCATATCGCGTGCTAATCGCCACGCACTCTTGTATTTGAAACGGTGGATGAGTCGTCGCCAGCCGCTCTGGGCGATGAAGTAGAAAAATGCCGAGGCGTGAACCACGGGAATCAACCCCCATAGTCGTTGGGTCATGGGGTTGTCGAACTCCTCCCAAAAACGGGTGAGTGGAATCGTGCCGCGGCAGCGTGTGCAGACTGTGTGCGCCCCCTCGCCGATCGGACCTCCGCAGACGGGGCATAGCGGAGGGAAGACGAGCGCCCGCAGATCGCCCCAAAGATCACTGAGGATCGACATTGATAAGAACCGTAACCGACTTATAAGCAGCATCTTTCGAGAGTGCTGCGAGCTGTTCGGCGAGGAGTTTTCGCGCCCGTGCAAACGATGTTCCCGACTCCACTTTGAGCAGCAATCCGACCAGATATTCGCCTCGAATACGATCCACGGGTGGAGCCATAGGACCCAGCACGCGCCGTCCGAAAAGGGTGCGTAGTTGGGTTGCCAACTCTCCCGCGGCGTGCGAGAGGAGCGCTGGGTCGCGATGGCGCAGCGTGAGGGCGATGAGCCGCGCATAGGGAGGGTAGAAAAATAGTTCACGTTCGGCAAGTTGCACGCGTGCCATGGCGGCAAAGTCGCCCGTAACAACTTGTTGGATAACTGGATGTGTCGGTTCGGTAGTCTGAATCACCACCTCGCCCATTTCGGCACGTCGCCCCGCGCGTCCCGCGACTTGGGTCATGAGTTGGAAGGCGCGTTCGGTGGCGCGAAAATCGGGATTATTGAGCAGATTGTCGGCATTCAGAATGCCCACCAAAGCCAACTCTCCAAAGTCGAACCCCTTGGTAATCATCTGAGTACCGACCATGATGTCGTAGTCGTGACGGGCAAATCCAGTGATGATTTGGTTGAAAGCCCGTTCGCTGGTCACCGTGTCGCGATCGAGCCGCACGATGCGTGCCGCGGGGAAGATCCGCTGAATCTCCTCCTCCACCTTCTCGGTGCCGAAGCCCATGGGCGACACCTCGCCCACCTTGCACGCTGGACACCGCGCGGGGATCGGCTCCATGTGTCCGCAGTAGTGGCAGACCAATTTCCCACTCTGTTTGTGGAGTGTCAGCGAGACGTTGCAGTCGGGGCAGCGCGCCGTCCAGCCGCAGGAGCGGCACTCGACGTAGGGCGAAAAACCGCGTCGATTTTGGAACAACATCACCTGCTGCCCGCGGGCAAGTGTGGCGTCGATGCGATCGAGCAATGTCTTGTTGAAGTGTGCTTTACGCTCACCGCGTTTCACTGCGCGCAGGGTGTCCGAGACCACCACTTCGGGGGGTTGCGCCTCTCCGTAGCGTTCGTTGAGTTGTGCCGTGCCGTACTTGCCGCTCTGGGCATTGAGCCACGTTTCGAGCGAGGGGGTGGCGCTGCCCAAAACGGTGCGGGCGCCGAACAAGCGTGCCATGAAAACCGCGCAGTCGCGTGCGTTGTAGCGGGGCGCAGGCTCGGCTTGCTTGTAGCTGGCGTCGTGTTCTTCGTCTACAATGATGAGTTGCAAACGTTTGAGAGGCAAAAAAATAGATGATCGAACACCCACCACAAATTCGCCTCCCGATGAGCCATTCAGCCGTAGGTAGGTCTCGGTGCGTTTGCGCGCCGAGAGCTTCGAATGATAGGGGGTCACGCGGCTGCCGAAGATGCACTCCATGCGCTCGATGAGTTGCGCGGTGAGGGCAATTTCGGGAACCAACAGCAGCACATCGCCCCCTGCGGCGAGGGTTTCGGCAATCAGATGAATGTAGATCTCGGTCTTGCCCGAACCCGTAATGCCATGCAGCAGAATGGTTTGTAGCCCTCCGTCGAATTGCGCGTGCATGGCGGTCAACGCCGTGGTTTGCAGCGGAGTTAGCACGGGAAGTCGGAAGTGTGTTTGTCGGTTATTTTCGATGGTGCGTTCGCGCTCCGAGGTGATGATGTATCCCTTTTTTTCGAGAGCATACAGCACCGCCCTCTCCGCCTGCAACAAGCGGCGCGGAACCTCGCCTGTATCTATGCGAAGGGATTCGTCTGCGGCGGCGATTTCGAGCAAGGCTTCGTATTGCTTGGGGGCGCGTCGTGCGAGCTTCTCGAAGAGTTCATTGAGCTGTGTTTCATCGCCTAACGCCTCTGATAGAGCGATGTAGCACTCGCTGCGTGGACGAAATTCATCCTCGGCAAATTCGGCTTCGGAGTTGCCGCTGGGCTTCATCAGCGCAGGCAGTGCCACGCGCATCACTTCGCCCAGTGAACACATATAATAGTCGGCAATCCACTCCCACAGCGCTCGTTGAGGGGCGTTGAGGAGCGGTTCTCGGTAGAGAACTTTCGAAACGGGTTTGATTGTTTTGAAGTTGGGACGCTGGTCGTGAATGCGCCAGACAATCCCCGTATAGATCTTATTATGACCGAATTGCACCGCCACGGACTGTCCCTCGGTGAGGGGCATATCTTCTGCCACAGCGAACGTGTAGGAGGGCTGTGACAGGGGCAGGATTATATCGGCATAGAGCGGCACACTTATTTCCCGAAGGCTTGGAATCCCTTACCGTAGACGCCCATGACCGAGCCGACCGACATAAAGGCATCGGGATCGACCGACTTAACGACTTTGAGAATCATCGATGTTTCACTTTTGCGGCAGACAACCAACACCACGCGCGAATGCTCCTTGGTGTACCAGCCCATTCCGTCGAGCATCGTCACGCCACGGTGGGCGTTTTTGATAATTGCCGCGGCAATTTCGTCGTGCTTTTGACTGATAATCATCAACTGGTTTGATTGTTGGCTACCCGACATGAGCAGATCGACCGTGTAGCCGAAGACCGCCGTCATGATGTAACCGTAGATGACCGTCGTCAGAGGCATGCCGACCAACATCGACGAGCCGATAATGGCGAAATCGGCACACATCACGATGTTGCCGTAGCGCACCGTGCGGTATTTATTGATGATCAGTGAGACGATATCCACGCCGCCCGTTGTGCCGCCCTGCTTGAAGCAGAGAGCCACACCGATACCCGCCAGAACACCTCCCATGATGACCAGCAAGATGCGTTCCATGCCGACAAACAACCCTTCGACAGGCAGAATATCTTGCCAGAAGTTCATCGCAACCGAAAGCACGGCAATCGAGTAGATGGTTTTGATACCGAATTTCCAGCCGACGATGAAGCCTGCGATGAGCATTAGGATGCCGTTGATCACGAAGACCATGGTTCCTAATTTGATGTCGATGCCAAAAAGTTGCTCCATGGCTTTGCACGTCACCAGTGAGAGACCTGCTGCGCCACCACCGATACCTTGCGCGGGCATGATACAGCCGATCCAGCCAAACGAGTAGAACATCATACCGAGTGCCATGAGGAAATACTCCTTAATGCCGGTAAACACCTGATTCATAGTCAACATCTTCATTACATAGTAGGTTTTAATCGTGCAAAGGTATAAAAAAATCGTCTTTATATCCTATTCGACCAACTATTCTTTGTTTTTCGAGTCGATCCATATCGTTACGGGACCGTCATTGGCCAATGCGACCACCATATCCGCACCAAATTCGCCCGTGGCGATCGGGTGTCCAAGGGCTGCGGAGAGGGTGTCGATAAATTGTTCGTAGAGGGGACGCGACACCGCTTCGGGTGCCGCCTTTATATAGGAGGGGCGATTGCCCTTCTTGGTGGAGGCTTGCAACGTGAACTGGCTCACTAACAACACCTCGCCGCCCACTTGCTGCACGTCGAGGTTCATCACACCCGCCTCGTCGTCGAAGATCCGCAGGTGCGTGATCTTGCTCGTGAGCCAACTAATATCCTCCGTGGTGTCGGCATTTTCGATCCCCACCAACACCACCATGCCCGCGCCAATCGACGACTTGAGGGTGCCGTCAATGGTGACCGAAGCCTGCCGCACGCGCTGAATTAGCGCTCGCATACGTTGTGCTGTTCGAACCAGCTCCACAACCGATCGTCCGCCGGGACGGGGGCGACGACCTCAATGAGTTCGTGCCGCACGGGGTGATCGAAGCTCACGCTGCGTGAGTGAAGCGAGATGCCTCCCCCGGGATTGGAGCGTTTGGCGCCATATTTCAGGTCGCCCCGAATCGGGCAACCGATCTTCGAAAATTGAGCGCGGATCTGGTGATGACGCCCCGTGAGAAGTTCCACCTCGACGAGCGTGTAATGGTCTCCTGTGCCGAGTGTTGCGTAGCGCAAGCGTGCCTCTTTGGCATCGCCGCGTGGTGCGTCCACCGCCTTCGAGCGGTTCGACTTCGCATCGCGCAAGATGTAGTGGCGCAACTCGCCCGACGTGGGGTCGGGGGTCTGCTCGGTCAGCGCCCAGTAGAGCTTGTGGATCTGCCCGTCGCGGATCATCTCGTTGAGCCGCGCAAGTGCCTTGGAGGTCTTGGTGAAGATCACCACCCCGCTCACGGGGCGGTCGATGCGATGCACCACCCCCAAAAAAACCTCACCGGGCTTGGCGTCGCGACGACGGATGAACTCCTTGATTTGATCTTCGAGCGCACTTTCGCCCGACGGATCGGGCTGCACCAAATCACCGCAATGTTTGTTGACCAGCAGCAGGTGGTTGTCTTCGTATAAAATATCTTCAGGTGTAAACATGGTCTATAAAATAAAGGTGAAGGGGAGCAACAAGGTCGCTGATTCGACAATCGAGGCGGAGCCACCACCGCTCATGATCACGCGCATCGGGCTTTTCTGACGTCGTTCGACATCCACCATCACCTGACGGCACTGCCCGCAGGGGTAGCATTCGCGTTGCGAGGGGACGGAGGCAATGGCTAAGGTCTCGATCGGATCGGCGGCATAATTGGCCTGTGCATAGAACAGCAGAGAACGTTCGGCGCACAATCCAGCGGGATAGACTTCGCTTTCGAAGTTGCTGCCGTATAATATCTTACCACTTCGCAGGCGTGCGGCAGCTCCCACATGAAAATTGGAGTAGGGGGCGTGTGCATTGGCCGTTGCGCGCTCTGCCTCGGCGACCAGTTTGCGATCTTCATCGGACATGGCGGCGAGGGAGTCGTAGTGTTTGTAGTCAAAAACAATTTTCTTATCCATAGCATTTCTCTTTAGGAGATGGATAGCAAAGATAGTGAAAATTCAAAATTCAAAATTCAAAATTCAAAATTTATTTTTGTTTTCCCTTGTGGCAGACCTTGCTGCGGGTTGCGGAGTGTCGAAGATAGAGGGCAATAGGGGGCTAACAGGCAGGTTTTGCCTTGCATTTTGAATTGCAGTGCTTTGTTCCGTGTATTGCGAAAATTGCGAGGTATCTGGGGCGAGCGTTCTTATTTCTCGCGTTTGCGTACCAAGCGCACGGTGGATTGGGTGGTTTGGCGGATGAAGACGCGCGGTCCAATTTGGGCATATTTCAGAAACAGCGCCTCGTCGTAGCCACGCATGGTCAGCAGCTCCATATCCTCCGCCTTCATCACGTCGAACTCGGCATCGCGCAGTGCCGAGATTGCCTCGTCGATGTGCCACGAATTGTCGACGCAGAGGCTCAGGTTCACCGCCGAGTTATGCACCAAATTGGTCTTGATGCGGAACTGTTCGAGCAGCGAGAAGATCGTGGCGAACTTCTCCTCCAGCACGAATGAGAAGTCGCGCGAGCGGATCGTGAGCATCACCTGATCTTTCTTCAAGATCAAGATCGGAACGGTGACTGGCGCGGTCATTCCGCGGATCACGGTGCCGGGTTTGCGCTTGTCGCCAAAGGGGCGGACGTAGAGCGGTATGTTTTTGTTTTGCAGCGGTTTAATGGTCTTGGGGTGGATGATTTGCGCACCGCTGTATGCCAACTCAATGGTGTCGAGGTAGTTTAATTCGGCGATCTGCACGGCATCGGGAAAAGCCTTGGGATCGGCATTCATCACCCCGTCGACATCCTTCCAAACCGACATCGACTCGGCGTCGAGGATGTTTGCCACCACGGCGGCCGAGTAGTCCGAACCCTCGCGTCCGAGGGTGGTGGTGGTGCCGTCGGGGGCACCACCGATGAAGCCCTGTCCGATGAAGACCGTCTCGTGTGAGGCAGCGATTGCCGCTTTGAGCAGCGGTTCGGAGGCGGCAATATCGACCCCTGCATCCTTGTGACGTTGCTCGGTCAGGAAGCAGCGGCGCATATCAATCCAACAATTCGGCATCCCTGCAAAGCGCAGGTATTCAGAGACAATAGAGGTTGAAAGCAACTCACCAAACGCCACGATCGTGTCGTACCACAACTCGGCATCCTCGGCTCGGTAGCGCGTTTGCGTCGCCACGCGTTCCAGTTCGTCGAAGAGTTGATCTACGTGTGCGAGCCGAGTGGTGGGAGTCCACAACTCCTCGATGATCTGGGCGTGGTAGCTTCGCAGCGCCTCGATCTGCTCGTGCGATTGTTGGCTGTCGCCCCTCTGCAACCCCTCGAAGACCTTTTCGAGGGCATTGGTGGTTTTGCCCATTGCCGAGACGATGATGAACAGATTTTGCTCATCGCCAATGATTTTGTGTAGGTTGCGCACCCCGTCGGCATTTCGCACCGACGCACCGCCGAATTTGTATACTTTCATTTTCTCTGGCTCTTTTTTTGTGAACAGTCGGTACAAAGTTATAAATTTTCCAAGATTTTGTGTAACTTTGAGGAGTGAAAATCAAATACAAAAGAGATATATGTACGAAGAGCTGAAACAGATCGTCGAGCGAGCGTGGGACGACCGCACGTTGCTCCGCGAGAAGTCGGTGTGCGCGACCATTGACGCCGTGATCGAGGAGTTGGATAAAGGACGTTTACGTACGGCTGAACCGCTGGACGAGGAGCGCACACAAT
>JAVXFC010000049.1:0-11380 GCA_036658095.1 Alistipes sp.
GGATAACTCCTTGCCATTTAGCTGTTTAGCAAACGCCAACGAATACGGCACCTCCTGCTCTACGCCGTAGAATTTTGCATTTTGGTGTGGATTTTCGCCATAACGCAGCGACTGCACAAGGTCGTATTCGAGAAATAATTTCTCGTTCAGCCCCGCCTGCGCCCGCATATAGGTGGCGATCATGGCATCATATTCGGCGGTGTGCGTGTAGGCTTTTGCCGAGAGCTTGAGCCGCGTTGCACGTTGGGTATTCCCCTCAGCACGAAGCTCTTCCACCACCTGCACATAGTCCGCAGGATCACAAATGACCGTCACATCCGCCCAGTTTTTCGCCGCGCTACGCAACATCGAAGGACCGCCGATGTCGATATTTTCGATCGCATCCTCCATCTTCACGTCCGCCTTTGCAATGGTCTCGCGGAACGGATAGAGGTTCACGCAAACCATGTCGATAAATTCTATATGATTATCTTTCAGCGCTTTGACATGATTCGGATCGTCGCGACGCGCCAGCAAACCACCATGCACCGCAGGGTGCAGCGTCTTCACACGCCCATCGCAAATTTCGGGAAAACCCGTCACATCGCTAATATTCGTGGTCGGCACACCACGCTCGCGCAACAACTTCATCGTGCCGCCCGTGGCGATGACCTCCCAGCCCAAACCGCAGAGCGCTTGCGCAAATTCGACCACGCCCCTCTTGTCACTTACACTAATTAACGCCTTCATCTATCTATTTTTTTATCAATTTTTGGATTGTATCTATATATAAGGGGTATTCCGTGGCGTGAATCCGCGCCTCCAGTTCATCGAAATCCGTTCCGTCGTAGTCGAAAGCTCGCTGGGCGATGATCCGCCCGCCGTCGAGCGAGGCATCGACGTAATGAATCGTCACGCCGAAGACCTTGACCCCGTAGTCGAAGGCGTCGCGAATGGCATGCGCCCCCTTGAAGGCGGGCAGCAGCGCGGGGTGGATGTTGATGATCCGACCGCCATAGCCCCTCAGCAGCACCTCGCCGCAGATGCGCATATATCCCGCCAAACAGACCAGATCAATCTGCGCACGATCGAGTTGCTGCACAATCTCGCGCTCAAATGCTTCGCGTGAATCAAACTTTTTAGGCTCAAACACGAAGCATTCAACACCGTGATTGGCAGCTCGTTCCACAACTTTTGCCGCAGGTTTATCGCACACCACCAGCGCCACGCGCGCCGCAATATCGCCTCGCTCACACGCCACGACAATCGCCTCGAAATTCGACCCGTTGCCACTGGCAAAGACTGCAAGCCGCTTCATCGCTATCGAATTGTGACCCCTTCGGTTGTCGTCACACGACCGATGACCGTTGCTTTCTCGCCCTGTGCCTCTAAAATCTCAATCGCCTTCGGAGCTTCTGCCGCGTCGAGGGCGATGACCATGCCGATGCCCATGTTGAAGATGTTGAACATTTCGCGATGAGCAATCTTACCATGCTCCTCCAAGAAACGGAAAATCGGAAGGATCTCCCACGATCCCTCGTCGATCTCAATACCCTGACCTTCAAGCAGTATGCGCGGAATATTCTCGTCGAAACCGCCGCCCGTGATATGGCTAATACCGTGTACATCGCAGTTGCGAATCACCTCCAACACCTGCTTCACATAGATGCGCGTGGGGGTGATCAACACCTCGCCCAACATTTTGTTCGAAAGTGTAGGATATACTTTTTTTAGATCTAACGCATTGTCACTTAATACTTTTCGCACCAAGCTAAAACCATTGGAATGGACACCGCTCGAAGCGATGCCGACCAACACGTCGCCCACCTTGACCTTCGATCCGTCGATGAGTTTCGACTTTTCGACCACGCCGACCGTGAAGCCTGCGATGTCGTATTCGCCCCCGTCATACATACCCGGCATCTCCGCCGTCTCGCCGCCCACAAGGGCGCAGCCCGCCTGACGGCAGCCCTCAGCCACACCACTAACGATCGCTTCGATCTTGCGCGGATCACTGTGACCCTGAGCCAGATAGTCGAGGAACACGAGCGGCTCAGCACCCTGTGCCAGCACGTCGTTCACGCACATCGCCACAGCATCAATGCCGATCGTATCGTGCTTGTCCATTTCGAAAGCCAACTTGAGTTTGGTTCCCACGCCATCGGTGCCGCTCACCAAGATCGGCTCTTTGACTTTAAGTGCCGAGAGGTCGAACATTCCGCCAAAAGCGCCGATGTTGCCCATCACGCCCAAGCGCGCGGTCGATGCCACGTGTTTTTTGATGCGACGCACCACTTCGTATCCGGCCTCTAAGTTTACGCCGGCGTTTTCATAACTTTGTGCCATATTATTCGTTTTTTATTTTCTTAAAATTTGCCGTCCTTGTTCGCCTCCTCCACACTTTGGTAGAGTGCCGTGGGGTAGTTGCCTGAGAAGCACGCCAAGCACAACTCCGAACGATTACCAGCCTTGAAGAGCGATGCTGGCTCCAAAAATGCCAACGTATCGCAGCCGATCAACGCCTGCACCGCTGTCATATCCTTGCGCGCGCAGAGCAGCTCCTCGTAGGTCGAGGTGTCCACACCGTAGAAGCACGGGTTCTTGATCGGAGGACTTGCAATCCGCAGATGCACCTCCGTCGCCCCTGCATCTTTGAGCAGCGTGACGATGCGTCGCGAGGTGGTTCCGCGCACGATCGAGTCGTCGATCAGCACCACCCGTTTGCCCCGCACGAGCGAGCGCACCGCCGAAAGTTTCATCCGCACACCCTTCTCACGCAACGCTTGCGAGGGTTGAATGAAGGTACGCCCGATGTATTTATTTTTGATCAAGCCCATTTCGTAGGGGATGCCACTTGCCTCGGCGTAACCGATTGCTGCGCTGAGACTTGAATCGGGTACTCCCACCACAATATCGGCCTCAACGGGCGACTGTTTGTAGAGCAGACGCCCCGTCTCCTTGCGGAAAGCATGGACGTTGCAGCCCTCGATGTCGCTGTCGGGACGGGCGAAATAGATGTACTCCATGGCACAAATATCGTGACGTTTGTACATCGAATAGTCGCGGCTGCGCAATCCGTGGTGATCGATCGTGACGATCTCACCCGGCTCGACATCGCGCACAAACTCAGCACCGACCACCTCAAAAGCACAGGTCTCGCTGCTGATCACATACCCGTCGCCCAGACGTCCAATCGAGAGGGGTCGCAACCCATATTTATCACGGCAAGCATAGATCCGATTGCCCGTCATGATCAGAAACGCGAAAGCCCCCTCCAGCATATTCAACGCATCAACGATTGCCTCGATGCGCGGACGGGTGTGGTTGTGAGTCTCCTTTTTGATCAAGTGCGCCAGCACCTCGCTGTCGGACGAGGATTGAAACAGACTACCCTTGTTTTCGAGGTAGGTATGCAGCTGCGCCGAGTTGACGATATTACCGTTATGCGCCAGCGCAAAATCGCCCGTATTGTGGTGAAACAAAAATGGTTGCACATTCTCTATGCCACCCCCACCCGCTGTCGAGTAGCGCACATGACCGATCGAAATGTTGCCCGTCAGGCTCTGGAGTGCATTTTCCTTGAAAACCTCCGTCACCAGACCTTCGCCCTTCACACGGTGGAAAACACCCTCGTCAGCGCTCACGATACCTGCACCCTCCTGTCCACGGTGTTGCAACGCGTGCAGTCCGTAGTAGGTCAGCGACGACGCGTTCGGCACCCCATAGATGCCGAAAACGCCACACTCCTCGTGCAATTCGCGATCGCAAATAAGCTCTGTCATGCTATTTAACCGCCTTTTTCAGACGAGCCAAAATTTCCTCATACGCTTCACGCACCTTGCCCAGATCACGACGGAAGCGGTCTTTGTCGAGCTTCTCGTTGGTATCCATGTCCCACAGACGGCAGGTATCGGGCGAAATTTCGTCCGCCAGTACGATCTCGCCGTCGGAGGTCTTGCCATACTCGATTTTGAAGTCGATCAGTGTGATATTCATCTTTTTGAAGAGCGCAATCAGCACCTCGTTGATGTGCGCCGTCATCTTATAGATCTGCGCCAGCTCCTCGTAGGTGGCTGCACCCAATGCCACAGCGTGGTGGTCGTTGATCAGTGGATCGCCCAGCTCGTCCTTCTTGTAGCAGATGTCGTAGATCACATTCGAAGGCTTCGTACCCTCTTCGATACCAAGACGTTGCGCCATGGAACCTGCGATCACGTTGCGCACAATCACCTCGATCGGGATGATCGTCACACGGCGGCAGATCTGGTCGCGATCGTTGATCGTTTCGATGTAGTGGGTGCGGATGCCCGCCTTGTGCATCTCCTCGAAGATGATCGTCGAAATGGCGTTGTTAAGCACCCCTTTGTTGTCGATCGTCGCCTTCTTGATGTTGTTGAAAGCCGTCGCAGCATCCTTGTAGTGGATGATGATTTTATCGGGATCGTCGGTGCGGAAAACCTGTTTGGCTTTGCCTTCGTAAAGCATTTCGAGCTGTTTCATACTGTTCTATTATTTTTTAAGTTCTATTATTTTTTGCGGAAATAAGCCACGGCATTGCGGAACAATGCCTGCTCCTTGTTGCCCGTGATGTTCTTGAAAATGTTGCGACCTGCGCGCTCCGTGTGTCCCATTTTACCCAAAATCTGACCGTTGAGCGAGACAATACCCTCGATAGCGTAGCACGATCCATTGGGGTTGAAGGGGGCTTGAGCCGTCACCTGCCCTGCGGCATCGACGTATTGGAACGCCACCTGCCCTGCGGCAAACAACTCTTTGGCGAGCGCCTCGCTCACCACAAATTTACCCTCGCCGTGGCTGACGGCTACGGCGTGTACTTCGCCCAGCGTGAAGCTACTGAGCCATGGGGAGTTGAGCGATGACACACGCGTCGAGACGATCTGCGAGACGTGGCGGTTGATGTCGTTGCGGAAGAGCGTCGGCGAGTCTTTGGTCACCTGCCCCAAACGTCCGTAGGGCAGCAAGCCCGATTTGACCAACGCTTGGAAGCCGTTGCAGATGCCGAGGATCAAACCTCCGCGGTCGATCAGTCGATGCACTTCAGTTGCTATGTCGCTATTGTTAAGTACATTGACAATGAATTTACCACTACCGTCAGGTTCGTCGCCCGACGAGAAGCCACCACACAGCACCAAGATTTGGCACGCCGCGATCTGCTCCTTCATCTCGCGAATCGAGCGAAGAATATCGTCGCCCTCCAAGTTACACAGCACACTGGTTCGCACCTCAGCGCCGGCACGACGAAAAGCACGCGCCGTTTCATAGTCGCAATTCGTGCCGGGGAAAACGGGCAGGAAGGCAACAGGGTGTTCGATCGCCGCCCCCGCATAGGTAAAGGTGCGACGCGCAGAAGTCGTCTCCATGAGTGGAGCGTGGTTCTCGCCACGATCGGGATAGATCGCTGCAAATTTTTCGGTATTCGCTTTATAAAGATCATCCAGCGATAACTGCACATCATTGATATTCAGCGTCTCTGCCGCCGTAGTCTGTCCCAAAAATTCAGCACGCGGGAAGGCAAGTTCGTCGACACACTCAACCACAAACGAGCCGTAGGCGTAGTCGAATAACGTCCGCTCGTCGAGGCTCACCTCAGCACCAATGCGATTGCCGAACGACATTTTGGCAAGAGCCTCGCCCACACCACCGAAGCCCACCGACCATGCCGAGAGAATTTTGCCCTGCTCGATCTGCTTCGTGACAAAGGCGAAATTCTCCTTGAGCTGCACCGTGTCGGGCATATAATTCGCCTGCGGAGTGTGGCGGATGAAGTAAAGTTTGCTCCCCGCGCGTTTCCATTCGGGGGAGATCACCCGCGAAGCATCGACCGTGGTGATGCCGAAGGCGATGAGCGTCGGGGGGACATTAATATCTTGGAAGGTGCCGCTCATCGAGTCTTTGCCGCCAATCGAAGGCAGCCCCAACTCGACCTGCATCTTCAGCGCACCTAACAGCGCCGCCAGCGGCTTGCCCCACGAGGTGGGCGCTTTGGTCATCCGCTCGAAATACTCTTGATAGGAGTAGCGCATCCGTTCGTAGTGCGCACCCGCAGCCACCACCTTTGTCGCAGCCTCCACCACCGCGTAAGCCGCTCCGTGGTAGGGACTCCATGTCGAGATGAAGGGGTTGTAACCAAAAGCCATGATGCTCGCCGTCTCGGTCTGCCCCTCCACGGGGAGTTTCTGCACCGAAACCTGCGTTTCGGTCTGTTGCGTGCGACCGCCAAAAGGCATCAGCACGGTCGAGGCGCCAATGGTGGCGTCGAACATCTCAATCAGTCCTTTTTGCGAGAGGACATTATTGTCTTTCAGGTTGTTATCTATCTTTGCAGCAAGGTCTGCACCCGCCACCTTACGGCGGAACGGATCGCGCTCCTCCACGGCTGCTACCTGTGCCGAGGCGTAGTGTTTTGCCCCTGCGCTGTCGATGAACGCACGGGACAAATCAACCACCCGTTCACCCTTGTTGAACATCCGCATACGGTTTGTATCGGTCACATCCGCCACGTGTACCACCTCGATATTCTCCTCGCGGCAATAACGGCAAAATTCCGCTTCGTCTTTCGCCTCAACCACCACCGACATACGTTCTTGCGACTCGCTGATCGCCAATTCGGTAGTATTCAGACCATTATATTTCACCGGCACGCGATCCAGATAGATATCCAATCCGTCGGTCAGCTCGCCAATTGCCACGCTCACGCCACCCGCGCCGAAGTCATTCGACTTTTTGATCAAACGCGTCACCTCCGCGCGGCGGAACAGCCGTTCCAACTTGCGCTCTTCGGGAGCATTGCCCTTCTGCACCTCGCTGCCACACATTTCGAGCGAGTGCGCATCGTGTTCCTTCGACGATCCCGTAGCGCCACCCACGCCGTCACGTCCCGTGCGACCGCCCAGCAGCAGCACCACATCGCCCTTCACGGGGGCTTCGCGGCGTACATGAGCCGCCTTCACAGCACCCACCACAGCACCCACTTCGAGCCGCTTGGCGACATAATCGTCGTGGTAGATTTCGCGCACATGGGTCGTTGCCAAACCGATCTGGTTGCCGTAGCTTGAGTAGCCCGCAGCCGCTTTGTGCGAGATGATCCGCTGTGGCAATTTGCCGGGCAGCGTCTCGCCCACGGTTTGGTAGATATTGCCTGCACCCGTCACGCGCATCGCCTGATAGACGTAGCTGCGTCCCGACAATGGATCGCGAATTGCGCCACCCAGACAGGTCGAAGCACCGCCGAAAGGTTCAATCTCGGTGGGGTGATTATGGGTTTCGTTCTTAAATTGCAGCAGCCACGTTTCGGGCGCACCGTCCACATCGACCTCCACATAGATCGAGCAGGCGTTATTCTCGTCGCTCACCTCCAGATCGTCCAGCAACCCGTGCTTACGCAGGTAGCGCGCACCGATCGTTGCCATATCCATCAGACAAAGGCTCTTGTGTTCACGCCCCAATTCGCGGCGAATATTCAGATAGAGCGCCAGCGAACTTTCGATCTCGTCCTTGACAAACGACTCCTCGACCGAGACATTCTCCAGCTCGGTGGTGAAGGTGGTATGGCGGCAATGGTCGCTCCAGTAGGTATCCAAAATGCGCAACTCCGTCTCGTGCGGATCACGTCCCTCGGTCTCGAAGTAACGCACCACCTCACGCAGGTCGTCGGCATTCATCGCCAGCCCCTGCGCTTTGCAGTAGGGGGCTAATTCCGCCTCTTTCATCGCCCGAAAGCCCGTCAAAACAGGGGCAGGGCGCATCTCGGCGTGTTCCGTATCGCTCAACACCGCAAGGTTCTTTTCGCGCGACTCGACGGCATTGATGTAGTAGTGACGAATGCGCGTCAGCTCCTCGGCACTCACCTCGGCATCGAAGAGCAACAACTTCGAGGCTTTGATGCGTACATCCGCCGACGGGTCGATCAGCCGCACGCAGTCCACCGCCGAGGCGGCACGCTGGTCGAACTGTCCGGGAACACACTCCACAGCAAGGTGTGGCACGCCCGACCAATCGCACGTGTCGGTCACACAGTCCGTCACCACCTCACCAAAGACGCCATAGCGACTCTTGGCGAGCAACTCCTCGCTGAAGCCAAACAGATCGTAGACATTCAGCAGGCGCAACGAGTGCAGATGCAGGTTCAGATTGGTATTCAAATCGCGGCACAAGCTCTGCGCTTCGATCCGAAATTCGGGATATTTCTCGACAAAAATACGGTAGTTGTTCATTATCTTAGTTGTATTATTTTACAAATCGTTCTGCCCACCCCTCGGCGGCATAGTGCGCGGCGTCCATTCCCACAAAGGTGATGTGTCCCATTTTGCGTTTGGGGCGGCTCTCGGTCTTGCCGTAGAGATGCACGTAGACCCGTTCACGAGCCTCAGCAGCCACCTGCTCGGCAGCTGTAAGGTCCTGACCAAGGATATTTTTCATCATCGTGGGAGCGATCAAACGCGGCTCTTCGAGCGGCTGTCCCAACAGAAAATGCACCAACTCACGGTACTGATTGGTCGTGCAACCCTCGATCGTATAGTGACCACTGTTATGCGGACGCGGTGCCATTTCGTTAAAGTAAATCTCCTCGCCTTTGACAAAATATTCGATTGCCAAAATGCCCTGATAGCCGCAGTCGCGCATAAAACGCTTGCTCAAAGCCTCCATGCGGCGGTGTAGCACCTCGGTTATGGGCGCAGGGACGATGCACAGATCGAGGATGCCATCGCGGTGGATGTTCTGCCCGATCGGGAAACAGATGACCTGCTCCGCGTCGGCCACCACAACCACGCTCGCTTCGAAATCGAAGCGCACAAACTCCTCCAAGATGCACGGCACGGCGAGCATCGGCAACGCGCGTTCCACATCCGCATCGCTCTTCAGCACCGCCTGCCCATGACCGTCGTAGCCCAGCGTGCGGGTCTTCAACACACACGGGAAGCCCAACTTCGCCACCGCTGCACGCAGCATATCAGCATCGTCAACAGCCTCAAAACGAGGCGTCAGCAGCCCATGTTCGCGCGCATTGGTCTTCTCCCGCAAGCGATCCTGCGAGTCGAACAACGGGCGGAAGCCCTGTTTGATATTATATTTTCGTTCCAGCGCCACCAACAGGTTGCCCGGCACATTTTCGAATTCATAGCTCACCACGTCGCTCTGCGCACACAGACTTTCCAACGCCGCAGCATCGTCGAAAGCACCCACCACACGCCCGTCGCTGAGCGCAAAAGCAGGGGCATCCTCCGCGGGGTCGAGACACACCGTACGCGCACCTAATAGATGCGCCTGTTCAACGATCATCAGCCCCAGCTGACCCCCTCCAATGATGCCGATCGTCGGCACTGTATTTTTCATCTTCTCCACCGTTTGCTATAATTTTGCGTCGAGAACATCCGCCGTCTGCTTGGCGCGAAAGGCATCCAGACGGGCAGCAAGAGCCTCGTCGCTCAGGGCGAGAATCGAGACAGCAATCAGCGCGGCATTCTTAGCTCCGTTGATCGCCGTGGTTGCCACGGGAACCCCCGCAGGCATCTGAACGATCGAGAGGAGCGAATCTAAACCATTGAGTGCGCGCGACTTGACAGGGACTCCAATCACGGGTAACGTAGTCATCGAGGCGGTCATACCCGGCAAGTGGGCAGCTCCGCCCGCCCCCGCGATGATCACCCCCAAGCCACGACTTTTCGCCGTCTTGGCATATTCGCACAGCAAATCGGGTGTACGGTGAGCGCTCACCACCCTCTTTTCGTAAGGCACACCCAGCTGCTCCAGCATGGCAACAGCCTCCGCCATCACCTCCCAGTCGCTCGTCGACCCCATGATTACTCCAACTTTCATCTCATTCATTTTACAAAACTAAAAAAGCAAACCGCCACAACACGGTCGGTCATGGCGGCTTTTCTCTATCTGATCACCCCACACGAGCGCAGGCACCCCTGCATCCCCCGTGCAACACCTTGCAGATGTCGACGACACGCCACAGAGGAGTGCGCAGGATTTTTGCGCTGCCGCTTTCTGTGTTGTTTCCCTTTTGGGTATCGTGCCATAGGTGGTGACTTTATACAGTACAAAAGTAGCAACTTTCCACCATAAAAACAAACTTATCGGTGGATTCTATTGACAATTTTTGAACAGTTTGCTATTTCGGACGGCTCTCGCAATAGGCGCAGCGAAAGCTCTCGCCCACTTTGCGGAACAACCGATCGACATCCTCCGTGGTGGAGATGCAGCGCTTGTTTGGACACTCCATTTCGTTGATCGAAAAATCGCCCTCCAAAACGGGGGTATGCGCAAACGGAGCAGCATCCTGCGACCAACGCAACAACGTATAGATCAGTGCCATGCGGACAAATTTCCCGTTCTCCACTTGGCGGAAATATGCCGCCCGCGGATCGTTATCGACCGCCCGCGTGATCTCATTCACACGCGGCAGCGGGTGCAGCACAATCATATCTTTACGCGCGGCACGCAGCTTTTCGGGATCCAGCACAAAGCTATTTTTCACCCGATCGAACTCCTCCTCGTCCAAAAAACGCTCTTTCTGCACACGCGTCATGTAGAGTACATCCAGCTCAGGCATCACCTCCTCCATGGTGCGCACCTCGCGAAACTCCATGCCCAGCGCATTTTCCTGCATCTCCTGCAACATATAGTCGGGCAGACGCAGCTCCTCGGGCGAGATCAAGATCACCCGAATGCCCGCATAGCGCGAGAGCGCCTTGATGAGCGAATGCACCGTGCGCCCAAACTTCAGATCGCCACAAAAGCCAATCGTCAGGTGGTCGAAGCGTCCTTTTTCGCGCTTGATTGTCAGCAGATCGGTCAGGGTTTGTGTGGGGTGGCTGTGGCTACCGTCGCCTGCGTTAATGACTGGTATACCAGCATATTGCGACGCCACCAGAGGCGCCCCCTCTTTGAAGTGGCGCATGGCTATGATGTCGGCAAAACAGCGAATCACCCGCACCGTGTCGGCAACCGTCTCACCTTTCGAGACCGACGACGAATTGGCATCGGAAAAACCGATGACCGTGCCACCCAACTCCAACATCGCCGCCGTGAAACTCAGGCGCGTGCGGGTGCTTGGCTCGTAGAAGAGCGTGGCGAGTTTTTTGCCTTTGCAGACCTCGCTATATTTTGCCCTGTGGGCAATCATATCCTCTGCCAGCGCAACAATCTGCTGCGTTTCGTCTACCGTAAGATCGGTAGGATCAATTAGATGTCTCATATTTCAAATGCAAAATTTTCTTCTTATTCGCCGAATCCATTGAGTTAAGAAGCTGTTTGAATTTGTTGCCGAAGTTATTTTAGAGCTATTTTTGTCTCGGTTTTTGTTCTGCAAATCTGATTTTAGCGTGCTAAATGAGGATTTACAGGGCAGAAACTGGGGCGAAAAGAGCCTAAA
>JAVXFC010000050.1:0-11346 GCA_036658095.1 Alistipes sp.
GTTCGCAGCGGTCATCGTCTCGGCACTCCTGCTCTCAGCAGGCTGGCTTGGCATGACTGGTCTCCCGCTCTTTGCAGCCTTCATCCCGCTGCTCTGGATCAGCGCCTCGTACGATGCTTCGCGCCGTTCGTGGTGGCGCGTTTTCGGCTGGGCAGCGCTCACCTTTGCGCTCTGGAATGCGCTGACTATTTGGTGGATATGGTTTGCCACGCCCGTGGGACCTTTCGCCGCCACCCTCGCTTCGACTTTCCTGAACATGATCGCCTTCATGTTGTTTCATACGGTTTCGAAAAAAGCACCCAAAGCCTTGGCTTACACCCTGCTGGTCGCGGCGTGGATCGCCACTGAATATTGGTATACGGTGGGCGAATTTTCGTGGCCATGGCTCATCTTGGGCAACGGCTTCTCGCACGACGTGCGGCTGGTGCAGTGGTACGAATATACGGGCGTTTTTGGCGGCTCGCTATGGGTGCTGCTGGTCAATATTCTGTTATTCGAGGCGTTGCGTGTGCCGCGTGCCGTGGGGCGCTGGGGGGTGGCGCTGGCGACGCTTTTTGTTCCGATGATCGCCTCTGGCATCCTCTACCTTACTTATAAAACGCCCGATGTGGGGTCGATTCGCGTCTCGGTCATCCAGCCCAACGTGGATTGCTACGACAAATTTCACGGTGGCGATGGGTGGCAGGAGCGCAACATCATCGACCTGCTGAACGATGTGCCGTCCGATGCGCAGTTCATTGCCCTGCCCGAAACGGCCGTCCCCGACTACTATTGGGAACCTGAACTTTCGTTGACCCCCTACTTCCCTGCCACCGCCCCTTTTTGGAGAGAGTTGACCGATACATTGCGAGCGCATCACCCTGCGGCATTGTTGGTTACGGGGGCAAATACCAACCGAGCTTACGCTGCTGGGATGCAAACCTCCACGGCGCGAAGCGATCAGAATGGGGCATGGTACGACCATTTCAATACGGCGGTCGGACTGGATACGGCGGCGCGCTTGCAACTGCACCACAAGGGGCGTTTGGTGATTGGGGCGGAGAAAACACCGCTGCCGTGGCTCTTCGAGTGGCTCGATTTTTTGGTGATCGACTTGGGCGGTACACTCGGTCAATTGGGTGTGGGACAGTCGGGTACAGCTTTCGAACACGCGGGAACAAAGATCGGCCCAGCCATCTGCTACGAAGGACTTTACGGTGACTTCTATGGCGACTTTGTGCGCCGAGGCGCGCAAGCCATGTTCATCATCTCGAACGACGGTTGGTGGGGTAACACATTGGGCTACAAGCATCTATTCTCGATCTCGCGCCTGCGTGCCGTGGAACATCGACGTGCCATTGCCCGCAGTGCCAACACGGGTATTTCGGGATTCATCGACGCACGGGGCGATGTGCGTGAAACACTCGGCTGGGAGGAGCGCGGCGTGCTGACCGACTCGGTGGCATTGAACGCCGAGCAGACCCTATACACCCGTTGTGGCGACTACCTTGGACGCTTGGCGCAGTACCTGATGTTGCTCTGCCTGCTCTACTACGTCGCCTACCGCGTAAAGAAGAAAAATCATCTTGTATAATATAAAACCCACGATATGAACTACTCTCAAACGCTTGAATTTCTCTTTGCTTCGTTACCCTCCTACGACAACAAAGGTGCAACCGCCTACAAACCCGGACTGGAGCGCATCACTTCGTTCTGCCGCCATTTGGGCAACCCGCAACGCAATTTCTTTACGATTCACGTGGCTGGAACCAACGGTAAAGGCTCTGTGTCGCACATGATTGCGGCGGTGTTGGAACAGGCGGGCTACCGCACAGGGCTTTTCACTTCGCCCCATTTGAAAGATTTTCGCGAGCGTATTCGCGTCGACGGCGAGATGATCCCGAAGCAAAAGGTGGTCAATTTTGTCGACAAACACCACGACCAAATGGTCGCCTCGGAGCTGTCGTTCTTCGAGATGACCGCCGCACTGGCATTCGACTACTTCGCACAGAGCGACGTGGAGGTGGCGGTGATTGAGACGGGGTTGGGCGGACGGCTTGACGCCACGAATATCGTGATGCCGATCTTGAGTGTGATTACGAATATCGGCTTGGAACACACCGCTTTGCTGGGTGACACGGTTCAAAAAATCGCCACCGAAAAGGGCGGCATCATCAAAAAAAGCATCCCCGTGATTATCGGCGAGCGGAGTGTCGCTTGCAACCCCGTCTTCGAAGCTCTTGCTGCTGAGCGGAAGTCGGAGTTGGTCTATGCCGAGCAGGCGTTCACCTGCACAGCCGAGGGCGACGAGGGTGATCGCCAATGCTTCCACCTGACGCGCTTGCGCGATGAGCATATGTACGATGTACAACTGGATCTGAAGGGAAGCTATCAACTGCATAATGTGCTGACTGCCACGGCAGCTATTGATTATTTGCACGAAAATACCCCTCTTTCGATTAGCCGTCGTGCCTATCTTGAGGGGCTGCGCGATGCTGCTGCCAAAACCTCTTTGTTGGGTCGCTGGCAGAAACTGAGCTGCAAACCACTCACGGTGTGCGATACGGGACACAATGCCCACGGCATCGCCTATGTGGCGGAGCAGTTGCAGCGGGCGACCTACCAGAAACTCTATTGTGTGGTGGGTTTTGTGAAGGATAAAGATTTGGCGCACATCCTCCCTTTGCTGCCGTGTGAGGCGTATTACCTCTTCACACAGGCGCAAACCGAACGTGCCGTGCCGGCGCAGGAACTCTCCGACAAAGCAGCGCTCTACGGGTTGTACGGCGAGGTGGTGGAGACCGTGCCAGCAGCTGTCGAGCGGGCGCGTGTGCTTGCCGAAGAGGTCGATATGATCTTCATTGGAGGCAGCACCTACGTGGTGGGTGAGGCGCTGTAAGCTGTCTTATATATATAGGTAGAGGGCAACCGCATGCGGTTGCCCTCTTTTGTTGCATAGATTCCTTTATTTGCAGGAGATCTCGATGTGGAATTGATCCGACGAGACCGTCACGGTGGCGTTTAGCTGATTCTTGAGACAGATCGAACGGACGATTGATAGCCCCAAGCCCGTTGATTCGGTCGAGTTGGCTGATTTCTTGAAGCGAACAAACAGATCGCCTTCGGGAATGATATTGCCGTAGGAGTTGTCGATGCACAAGCTTGTGGAGGTTGTGGTGATGTGGATGTATCCTTGTGTGATGTTGTAGCGAATGGCATTCGAGAGCAGGTTGGAGACTAAGATTTCTGCCAACTGTGGATGCAGATCGACCACCCATGGCGCCATATAGTTGCGATCAATGGTGACCTCTTTCACGGCGAGGACATCTTCGAAGGCATTCAAAAACTCCTCGATAAAATTGTTTACCACCACCTGTTGACCCGCGGGGAATTGGTCGTTGTTGATCTTGGCGATGATGAGCATAAATCGATTCAGGCGAATGGCGCGATCC
Organism: Alistipes sp.; assembly: GCA_036658095.1. Lineage (GTDB taxonomy): Bacteria > Bacteroidota > Bacteroidia > Bacteroidales > Rikenellaceae > Alistipes. The sequence continues at coordinate 3,432 of JAVXFC010000050.1, forward strand.
ACGGCGTTGGTCACCGACTGGATCAGCTCGGTCTGCGTTTCGTTATTTTCCTTGCATTGTTGGAGCAGTTCGAGTCGCGCCTTGACAATCGAGAGCGGTGTTTGAAGTTCGTGCGAAGTGGTGGCGGTCAGCTCTCGCAGCGAGATGTAGTCTTCGTGAATGCGATCAAGCATTCGTTGAAGCGTGAGATTGAGGATGTTAAACTCATCGACGCGGCTTTGAGTGATATGAAAGGAGCTGGGGCTGATTAAGTCGACATTTTTGAGTTGTCTCAAAATCTGGTAAAATGGCTGCCACAAGCGAGCGACAAACCACTTGGTCAGCCAAACATAAAATAGAAAAAAGAGGATAAACAGGATCGCGAGAGAGACGAAGATCGCCAAAAAGATATCCTCGCTATCCAAGGTCACCTGCCACAGCGTGATGAGGTAGTTCTCGCCGCCGCAAGGCTGTGTGTAGGAGAGTAGTCGGAAGACCACCGACTCCTGTTTGTAGTCGCTGTACACCACCGTGTCGCGCAGATATTCGGTTACGCATACGTGGTCTGCCACGCGCGTGCGCATGATGCGGCTATTGTCAAGAAGCGGGTTATCCGAGAAGGTCAGTGTGTCGCACAGGGCGTGGTGCTGCTCGATATTTTGGCGGTATTCGCGGAGTGTGTGGTCGGCGGAGTGATGCACAAAATGGGTCAAAACCAGAAAGTGGGAGAGGCTGCCGACGACCAAAACCAGCATCAGCGTACTTAAAGTGTACCTTTTATAGATCTTCGAAAGTTTCATCTATGCGCGCTCCAAGACAAATTTGTAACCCACGGCGTAGATGGTTTCGATGTAATCTTTCGCCCCCTGATCCTGCAATTTCTTGCGTAATTTGCGCATATGCGAGTACAAGGTGTCAAACGTATCGGTCGAAATGCCCATATAGTCGCCCCAAAGATGCTCGACGATTGCCTCCTTGGTCAGCACACGATTCTGGTTCATCACCAGATAGATCAATAAATCGTACTCTTTACGTGTCAGCTCCACATCGTTGTCGGCAACGACCACTCGGCGTGAGTCGGGAAAAACGTGTATTTCGTTGAAGCAGAACTCTTTTTGACCACCAAAATTCCGACGTCGGATGACGGATTTCAAACGGGCATTCAGCTCCGAGAGGTGGAAGGGCTTGGCGAGATAGTCGTCAGCCCCGATGTCAAGGCCCTCTATTTTGTCCTCGGTGGCATTGCGCGCCGAGACAATAATGATGCCTGTATTGGTCTGTGTAGCTTTCAGTTGGCGCACGATCTCCAGCCCATTTCCGTCGGGTAGCGTCAGGTCAACAATCACGCAATCGTAATTATAGAGGTTGGTTTTTTCGAGTGCTGTTTTGTAGGTATACGCGCATTCGCATACATTCCCCTCGTCGCGGAAGTAATGCTCGATGGATCCAGCTAACTCTCTTTCGTCTTCAATGATCAGAATTTTCACAATTATTGGGCTTGATTTCCCAAAAGTAAACAATAAAATAGACGAAACAAAAAAATGACAGAAAATGAGCTGTTTTTTCTGAAACTCAGAATATCTTTAGATTTGACCTCTTTCTTTGTATTATCAAACTTTCAACTTTAAAACAAATGCCTTATGAAAATGAAATTATCAATTTTAGGTTTGGTTCTTGCCGCTTGCGCATTTACAGCGTGCGATAGCGAAGACAAGGTCGAAAATTTCCCTACACCAGATGCTAAAACAGAGGTGTTGATGAAAAAATTTCCTGCTGCCGAGGGGGTTTATTGGCACAAAAGCAAGGATGGTAAATACGACATTGCAACTTTCAAATTGGCTGCCAGCCGTGCCGCGGCTAAAGATTCCGTAGAGGTGTGGTTTGGCGATCAAGACCAGATGCGTTTGGTCGATCAGGAGATCGCATTTACGGAGCTGCCTGCCGAGGTGCAAGCTAAATTTAACAGAACGCAGAGCTTCTTCAACAAGGAGCAGTACAGCAACACCGCCTTTTGGACGATCGACGATGTGTGCAAGATTGAGCGCGACAATGTGATCTCTTACAAGATCGAAGTGGAGGGTGTGAAGGTCGAAACGGAGGTCGATCTCTATTACGACGCACTGGGAATTCTGCTTAAAGAGATCGAGGATGCCGACGAGGATGAGTCGGACGAGGCGCCACTTGAGATCCCCGAAAACATCATGAAATGGATCCAAGCAAACTATGCAAAAGCAGAGATTGTGGACTACGAAGCTGAGGTTGAGGACGGTGTGAAGATCCACGACTTGGACCTCAAGGAGGGCGCTGTGATCATCGAGATCGAGTTGACCGAGAAGGGTGCAGAACTCATCGCAATCAAGGAGTTCAACTATGCAACGGTCGAGGCACTTCCACTGGATGTGCAGGCAAAACTGAAAGAGGCACTTGCTAAACAGACCGTTTTTGTCCTCGCTGACGTGAGTGATATCGAGATGATGATCGAGGCAGGTGATGAGGTTTATTCGTTCGAATTGGAGAAGGACAACGTTGAGAGCGAGTTGCAGATCACGAAAAAGAGTGACGGCACCTTTGTCATTGGCGAGATCGAAAGCGAAGAGCCTGAGGAAGAAGAGAAGTAAGAAAAGATTTTGGTTTTATATTGTGAGGAGTCGGGGTCTTGGTGTGCGTACCAAGGTCCCGATTTTTTTGTTGCGTCTGGGTGGGCTAAAAACAAAAAACCGGACTCTGCAAGCAGAATCCGGTTGGTCTTGGTTGTGGAAAATTATTTAACCACAGCCTCAGTTGCAGGAGCAGCCTCAACCGTTGCAGTCGAGTCAGCAACAACAGTGCAGCAGCTATCAGCCTGCTCGCAAGGAACCTCAGTAGCAGCAGCTTCAGTTGTAGCAGCCTCAGCTGTTTTGTTTGAATTACCACAGCAGCTAACCATCGTAACGGCAGCCAAAACAACTACAATAGATAAAATTTTTTTCATAGTACTTTGATTTTTTTAAGTTAAACTTTTATCGAACGGCGCAAAGATATACATTCGATTTGAATATGCAAAATAAAAATTAAAAAAAATTGCAAATGGTTTTTTTCACTATTTCACAAGGGTGCTAATGGGTAGCTCTTCGTTTTTCAAAAAAGCCTTCGGAAAAGTGTCTTTCACCTTACCTAACAGCGTTATAGCCTCTTCGGTTGTGATGCAATTTCCGACCGTAACTGTAAAGTAAGGACTATTGTATGCCATATAAACTTTTACGTCTGGATAGGTTGTTGTGCAGAGCGCGCGAGCATTCTCGGCTCCAGCGCGTGAATTTTGACCATTGTCGAAGAAAATGCAGATGCGGTAACCCTTGACGTGGGTGCGCGCATTCCCGCTCACCGCCTTTGCCACCGCCTCCGCCGCGTCGCCCCGTTCGGTGACGGTAACGGTCGAGGGGGTTGGTTCGGCAAGTTGTGCCTTGAAGGCTGCGAGCGATTGTGCGCCAGATGTGAGGGTCAGGAGCAGCAGAGCAGCAGTCAGTATCAAGCTTTTATGGATCATTTCAGATAACTTTTTAGATCTTCAATACGCACGCCAAAGGTATGAAGAAAATCGGATAATGGCACCATTTCGCTCGAAATTTTCACCGGTGCGGGACCTCCACGCCCATCCACGGCGTAACTGACTCCTATCTGCGATAGGTCGCCCGCATTGATGCGTCGCGCGAGGATGTAGAGCGTGATCGGATCGTCGATCTGGAATTTCCAGCGGGTGACGACGCTTTGTGTGGTGCGACGTTCGACCTGCACCCCTTCGCGCAGCACCACATCGCCCACGCGTGAGCCGTCGAACCACAAGGTGAGCGAGGCGTCGTGCAGTACTAATTTGTAGCCTGTGCCATTGTGTACGCGTAGTGTCAGATCAATCCCCGACAGGGCGTGTGGCTCGACCTTTTCGACCGCTTCGATACGGATGTTGCGGCGCGCCTTTTCGGCGGCGCGGCGACACGAGGGGAGCAGCGACACCGCCACGAGCAGCGCCAGCAGGATGACCCTCATTTGAAATCGTTGTCTATTCATTTTTCTCCTATATATATTTGCGCGATGCCGAACGATTGGCTTCGGGCGTGACAGTTTCGAAATCCTGCGGTGTGCATCAACTGCAAAAAGAGTGCGGGGGCGGGGAACTCCTCGATCGAGTCGGGGAGGTACTCGTAGGCGGAGCGATCGCGGGAGATCATCCCCCCAATGCGGGGCAGGATGCGGTGGTTGTAGAGGTGGTAGATGCTGCGAATAAGGCCGTTGCTTGGGGTCGAAAATTCGAGAATCACCACTTTGCCTCCCGGCTTCAGCACGCGGGCAATCTCGCGCAATCCTGCCTCCAAGTCGCCGAAGTTGCGCACGCCGAATGCCACGGTGGTCACGTCGATCGAGTCGCTGGCAATGGAGAGGTGTTCTGCCTCGCCCAGATCGAGAACCACGCGTTCGTCGACCCCTGCGGTGGTTACTTTGTGGCGTGCCACGTCGAGCATTCCGCGTGAGAGGTCGATGCCCAACACCTGCGAGCCTTGGATGTGGCGCGCCATGGCGATCGCCAGATCACCCGTCCCTGTTGCCAGATCGAGGATGCGATGTGGCTGGCTGCGGCGCACGATGCGCACCACGCGGCGGCGCCACAGACGGTCGATGTTCATCGATAAGGTGTGGTTCAGACGGTCGTAGGTGGGGGCGATGTTGTCGAACATCGTGCGCACCTCTTCGGTCTTTGTTTGGTCTGATTGATTATATGGTTTCATGATTCGTAACGAATAGTTTCACTGGGATTTATGGAGGCTACGACGCGTGCGGGGAGTAGCAATAGCAGCACAATGGTGATCATCACCCCAAGGTTGAGTGCCACCCACCAGCCCCACCCAAAGGCGATGGGTACTTCGGAAAGGAGGTAACCCTCGGCGCTGAGTTTGAGCAGGTGAAAATGTTGTTGGAGCAGTGCCAAGCCGATGCCGACGAGGTTGCCCCATGCCAAGCCGCGCAGGGTGATGAATGCCGCGCGCCACAAGAATATGCGTTGCACCGCCCCGTCGCGCATCCCCATGGTCTTCAACAGTCCAATCATGCGTGTGCGCTCCAGTACGAGGATCAGCAGCGCCGATGCCATGTTGAAGAATGCCACGATGAGCATGATTGTGATGATGACCATGGCGTTCACGTCGTGGGTCTTGAGCCAGTCGAAGATGCCGGGGTATAGCTCTTTGACGCTACTGACGGTCACGTTTTGGGTCTCGTCCAGTTCGGAGTTGAGTAGCGCGATCGAGAGGGCGCGTGCGAAGGAATCTATGGCATCAAAATCGGTCGTATTGACCTCGTAACCTGTTATTTGGTCGGTTGTCCAGCCTGAGAGCCGTTGCACATTCCGCAGGTCGGTCATCATCACCACGGCATCGAGTTCCTCCATGCCTGAGGCGTAGATGCCCACGATTTTGAAGCGATCACGACGCGGAGCTTCGTCCTCCTCGAGGAAGAGCATTTCGATGCGATCGTCCACCCCCAAAAGCAGTCGATCGGCTGCCATGCGCGAGATCAGCACCTCTTTGGTGCGGATCGAATCACCCACGCGGGGAAGCCTCCCTTCGAGAAGAAAATCGTTGAAAAATCGCCAGTCGTAGCTGCCGTCTACCCCCTTGAGCAGCATCTCTTGCGCTGCGTCAGCGGTCTTGACAATGCCCCCTTTGAGGGCGTAGGGGTGCATCGAGGAGAAGTCTGCGACCCCGCGAATGGTCTGTTCGAGTGCGGCGGTACGCAGCAGGGGGGTCGAGGTAATGGCGCTTACGCTGCGGATGTCGGTCACCTCGGTGTGCGCCGCAAAGCCCACCACGCGGCGCGTGACCTCGTGTTTGAAACCCATGATGACGGCCAAGGCGAGGATCATCACCGCCATGCTCACCGCCACACTCAGCGCGGCGATGCGCACCATAACCCCCGGTCGTTGACCGTGGGCGTCATGGGCGATGCGACGAGCTATGAAAAATTCGAGATTCACGCGATATTAAACAGTTTCACAAGACAAAGTAACGCATTTTTTTCGATTTTAGTGCGATTTTGTCCCACCAATGCGGCTCCTGAAAAATAATATGGGCTATAAATTTCCGAATCCCGCAAAATTGCTTATTTTTGCGGGTTAATAACAACAAATTCAAACAGCTTCTAAATCGCAGTTTTATGAAAAAGCAAGCATTGGTTACAGGAGCCACGTCGGGCATCGGACGTGCCACGGCGCTTCGGCTCGCCGAAATGGGATATGAGATAACGGTTACGGGTCGTCGCGCCGAACGATTGACTGCTTTGCAACAGGAGGTTGAGAAGGCGGGTGGCATCTGTCATACGCTCTGTTTCGACGTGCGCGACCAAACGGCGTGCGAGCAGTTCTTGCGCCCCTTGGAGCGTGTGGATGTGCTGGTCAACAACGCGGGATTGGCGGCTGGTTTGGAGCATATCGACCGTGGCGATACCGCCGACTGGGACGCGATGATCGACACCAACGTCAAAGGATTACTCTATGTTTCGCGCATCGTTGCTCAAAAAATGGTGGCAGCACAGACGGGTCACATCTTCAATATTGGCTCGATCGCAGGTACCGAACCCTATGAGAATGGCGCGGTCTATTGCGCCTCGAAACACGCTGTACACGCTATTTCGCAGGCAATGCGGGCCGACCTGCTCTCGTCGGGCATCAAGGTGAGCGAGATACGCCCCGGTATGGTCGAAACTGAATTTTCGTCCGTCCGTTTTCACGGGGACAATGCGCGTGCCGAGAAGGTCTACGTTGGCGTGAAGCCCCTCACAGGCGCGGATATTGCGGAGACCATTGCATGGATGCTCCAACTGCCTGCCCACATGAACATCAACGACATGGTCGTGATGCCTACGCAGCAAGCGGGGGCATATTACACCTATAAAAAATAATAAATTATGCTTCACACATTGATGATTACCCTGCTTCAGGCTGGTTACGCCGAACATTCGATGCACTATTCTGCCGCTACCATGGGGATGTTCGGACTGATGATCCTCATCGGTATTGTAGGTTTCGCGGTGCAGGCACGGCTCAAATCGGTCTTCGCAAAATATTCACAGGTGCGCTTTCCCGGTGGCTTGACGGGCGCCGAGGTGGCAGAGAAGATGCTGCACGACAATAACATACATAACGTCAAGGTGATTCATGTGGCGGGTCAGCTGACCGACCACTTCAACCCCCAGACGATGACCGTCAACCTGAGCGATGCGGTCTACGCCTCGTCGAGCATTGCGGCGGCTGCCGTGGCGGCGCACGAGTGTGGACACGCCGTGCAGCACGCGCAGGGCTACGCACCGCTGGTGTTGCGCTCGCAGTTGGTTCCCGTGGTGAGCTTCTCGTCACGCATGGCTACATGGGTGATTCTGATTGGCTTGGGTATCCTTTCGACCACCCAAAACGAGTTGCTCTGCTGGATCGGTGTGGGGATGATCGCCATGTCGGCGCTCTTCTCGCTCATCACCCTGCCCGTGGAGTACAATGCCTCGGAACGCGCGTTGGTGTGGCTCGAATCGAGCCGCACGATCCAAGGGGTGCAGGTGGCTCAAGCCAAAGAGGCGCTCGGTTGGGCGGCTCGCACCTACCTCGTGGCGGCGCTGAGTGCCATAGCCTCGTTGTTGTACTACGTATTTTTGATTTTAGGTCGCCGCGACTAAGAAGCTGTTTCAAATCTATTCATCTCGTTCTTTGAGGCTCTTTTAGCCCCAGTTCCTGTTCTGTAAATCCTCATTTAGTTCGCTAAAATTGGATTTGTAGGACAAAAACAGAAGCAAAAATAGCTCTAAAATAACTTCGGTAAGAAATTCAAACGGCTTCTAAACTGAATGAACACAGAAAAAGACTACACCTCAAAAAGTTGGCTCGCTATGGCTGCACTCCTTGTAGTGCTGGTGTGTGTGG
>JAVXFC010000051.1:0-11257 GCA_036658095.1 Alistipes sp.
CGCAATTGCAGCTGCTTTTCAATCCGGCGGGCGATAAACTCTCGCTCAAAGTTGCGTCGGATTATGTGGAGCGCGATCAGCTGTTGGCGACCAAAATCAATATCAATGTTGCTAACCGGGGCGACTCGTTGTCGCTTTATGCCGCCACTGAAGATTTATATATGGGGGCGTTCCATCTGGCAAATTTCTCGGTGACGGGAGGTGCGCGCCAAGGACGGTTGCAACTCAGTGCCGGGTTCAATGATACACTGCGTCGGGTGTCGGGATTGTTTGGTTTCAGTGTTGCCGTGAAACCCACATTGAGCGATGCGGGGCGTGTGTTGAGTGTGCGCATCCTCCCCTCGCACATCACGCGGGGTGGTACTACATGGCAAATTTTTGCGCGCCGCATCGAACTCGACACAGCGCAGGTGGTCATCAATCGCTTCATGGTGATGAACGATCAGCAGGAGCTGCTCATCAACGGCACCGCATCGCGCAGCCGCGCCGACTCGGTCCTCGTGCGTCTGCGCAACTTCGATCTGGCGCCCTTCACGCAGGTCATCGATGGCATGGGTTACTCGATCGAGGGGGTGACCAACGGCACGGCGATCCTGAAATCGGCGTTGCGGGGCAGTGAGATCACCGCCGATATTCTGCTCGACAGCATCCAAGTCAATGATATGCCTGCGCCGCCTATGCGCCTGACTTCGCGTTGGGATTTTGTGCGTAACCGCGCGGGTGTGGTGGTGGCAAATCGGATCAAACAAGACACCCTTGTGCGGGGCTTTTACGACCCTTCGCAGGTGCGTTACTATGCAAAAATGGATGTGGATAGCCTCGATGTGGGGCTAATTAATCCCATTCTGAAGGGGGTGATCTCCAATACGAAAGGTTCTGCCGACGTCCACTTGTCGTTGGTGGGGCAGCGTCGTGAAGCGGAGTTGATGGGCAGCATTCGAGTGTCGGATTTCTCGACCAAGGTCGACTTTACGCAAGTGACCTACACCGCCCCTAAAGTGCTTTTCGACGTGGCGAAAAATCACCTCCGCGCCCACAATGTCTCGTTGTTCGACCCCCAAGGCAACGAGGGTAAATTGAATTTCGACCTGAGCTTGGCGCACCTCTCGAACATCGCCTACAAAGTGCAGGTCTCCCCCAAACAGATGTTGGTACTCAACACCACACAGCAAGACAACGACCTCTTCTATGGGCGGATTTTTGCCACGGGTGAGGCGACGATCACAGGCGACAAGCGGGGCGTGAATATGGATATTTCCGCCACCACCGACGACCATTCGTCGTTTGTGATGCCGATGTCGAACAAGAGCAACATTGCCAATGCCAACTTTGTGACCTTCGCAGCCCCCAAAGTATCGGACACGGTGAACTACTTGGTTCGCAAGAAGATGCTTTTCGAACGACGCAAACAAAGCAAGGCGGTGACCGAGAGCGCCATGAACATTTCGTTGGCACTTGACGTGCGTCCCAACCTCGATTTCCAGATGATGGTGGCGGGCAACGTGATCAAAGGTCGCGGCGAGGGAATGCTTAATTTGCAGATCAACCCGCGCCAAAATCTCTTCGAAATGTACGGCGATTACACCATCTCGGAGGGTAGCTTCCTCTTCTCGATGCAGAACATCCTAACGCGCAAATTCATCATCGAGAACGGCTCGACCATTCAGTGGACGGGGTCACCGATGAATGCCATGCTCGACATCACGGCGCTTTACAAACTCAAAGCGTCGATCGCTCCCCTCTTGCAGGGGACCTCGAGTAGCATGAGCAGCGAACGCGCCGTGCCGGTGGAGTGTTCGATCCACCTTGGTGACCGTTTGCAGAATCCAACCATGAATTTCAACGTGCGGGTTCCCTCGTCCGACGCTGAGACCCAAGCGGTGATCTCGAATGCCCTGACAACCCCCGAAACGATCCAAACCCAGTTCCTCTTCTTGCTGCTCAGCAACAGCTTCATGGCGGAGAACAACAGCGCCTTTTCGAACTTCGGCGTCTCGACTTCGGCAGCCACAGGCATCGGATTTCTGACCAGTCAGCTCAACAAATTGATCTCGACGGCTGGTTACAACCTGATCATCGACTACCGACCTAAATCGGAGTTGACGAGCGACGAGTTGGATTTTGGACTTTCGAAGAGCCTGATTAACGATCGGCTGTTCATCGAGTTGGAGGGTAACTACGTGGTCGACAACAAGCAGGCGGTGAACCGCAATATGTCGAACTTCATGGGCGAGGCATACATCACGTGGCGCATCGACCGATCGGGAAGTTTGAAACTGAAGGGTTTCACCCAAACGATCGACCGTTTCGACGAGAACCAAGGTCTTCAGGAGACAGGCGTGGGTATCTATTACAAGGAGGATTTCAACAACTTCAAAGATCTGAGACAGCGCATCAAAGAGCGTTTCATGAGCAAGAAACGCAAAGCCAAACGCGAGGCAGAACAACAGAAAATTCAGCAACAACAAGAACAGCAACAACAACAAGAAAAACTCAAATAACTTTTACGCATTATGATTAATTTTTTGCAGGCTGCCGCTGCTGTGGCAACCGAAGTGGCAACCAAGGACGAGACCCGAATGGGTTTGTGGGAGATGTTTACAAAGGGTGGATGGCTCATGTGGCCGCTGCTGATTTTGGGCGGTGTGACGATCTTCATCTTCGTCGAACGCTTTCTGGCGATCCGCAAAGCTTCAACCTTGGATATGAACTTCATGAATCGCATTCGCGACTATATCTCCGACGACAAAATCGCGGTGGCTATCAACCTCTGTAAGAAGACCGATACCCCCATTGCGCGCATGATCGAGAAGGGCATCGGACGCATCGGACGCCCGATGAGCGACGTGCAGACGGCGATCGAAAATGTCGCCAACCTTGAGGTCTCGAAGCTCGAAACCAACCTGCCTTTTCTGGCGACGATTGCGGGCGGTGCGCCGATGATCGGCTTCTTGGGTACGGTGTTGGGTATGGTGCAGACCTTCATGGATATGTCGGCTGCGGGCGGCACGGTCGATCTGGGGCTGCTTTCGAGCGGTATGTATGTGGCGATGGTGACCACCGTCATGGGTCTTTTGGTCGGCATCCCCGCCTACTTTGGCTATAACTACCTCGTGGCGCGAATCGAAAAACTGGTCTTCCAAATGGAGGCGAACTCGATTGCTTTCATGGATATCCTGAATCAACCCGTTCAAAAATAGAGACGATGGCTATCAAACATGGATCGAAAGTAGATAAGTCGTTCTCGGCATCGTCGATGACCGACTTGATGTTCCTGCTGCTGCTGTTCCTGCTGATCGCGACCACACTGATCAACCCCAATGCCCTGAAACTGATGTTGCCCAAGAGTGCAAACCAGTTGAAGGACAAGGCGATGACCACGGTGTCGATCGAGCAGAACGGTACAAGTTACAACTATTATGTCGAGTTGGAACGGGTGCAGGGCATCGACGGAGTGGAGCGTGCGCTCGACGCCCGTCTGAAAGGACAGGAGGATGCCACCGTTTCGCTGCACTGTGACAAAAGTGTGGCAGTGGACGAAGTGGTCAAGGTGATGAATATCGCCAAGGACAACAACTATAAACTAATTTTGGCGACTACGCCGAACTAATCTGCATGGAATACTACGACTCAAACGAACGAATCTCGCGCCGTTGGGCGGTGGCGGCATTGGTGGTTTACGCACTGCTGCTGACGGTGTCGTTTGTCTTTGTGTCGTTCGATTTCGAGTTGGACGCTGCCAAAGCCGACCACACGATTTTCGTGGAGTTTACCGAGCCACCAGCATTGGAGGTGGAACCCCCAGCACCCATGCCCGTCGAGCCGCGTATGCACGATGTTGTAGCGACGGTGGAGCAGGCTGCCAAGGTTTCGGGTAAAGATGCGACGACCCAGACGCCCAATCCGCGTGCGCTCTTCAAGACCAACAAGGGGGGCGTGGACGAGCCTGCTGATGTGGGCAATCCGCACGCACCCCAAGGCGAGGACAAGGCAAGCGGTAAGGGGGCAGGACTGGGGGTGGATGGTCTCGATCAGCTCGATCGAGGGCTGCAAGGACGCGGTTTGCTGGGCGCACTTCCGCGACCTTCCTATCCCGGTAACGAAAGTGGCAAGATCGTTGTTCGTGTAACGGTCGACGCCACGGGCAGGGTCACCTCGGCCACCTACGAACCCAAGGGGTCGACGGCAGGGGCTTCGGCATTGATCGAGGCAGCACTGGCGGCAGCCCGCAAGGCGAAATTTACGGAGAGTCGTGCGCCCGTGCAGGGAGGTACGATCACCTATATATTCAAATTGAATTGATATGAAAAAAATAATAGCATTCGTATGTTGCTGCTTGATCGTTGTCGCAGCGACAGCCCAGACGCCGCCCCAAGCGCGTCAGCAGCGGGACAGACAGGAACACGTGCGCAATCAAAATGAGCGTCGGGCTGCGAAGGCGGCTCGGAACGAAACGTCGGGTGCGCACCTCCAAATCGAACACGCGACCTACAATTTTGGCGATGTGCAACGCTTTGGTGGCAATCTGACGCGCGATTTCAAGATCGTGAACGACGGCACGTCGCCCTTGGTGATCACACGTGTGATCACCTCGTGTTCGTGTCTCAAAGCCTCGTTCCCCAAACGCCCTGTGGCCGTTGGGGCGTCGGACGTGATCCGTGTGACCTACGAGCCGCACAAGGGCGAACCCGGCACCTTCCACAAGGTGATTCAGGTCTACTCGAACTCGGTGGACAAACGTCATGTGATCACGGTGCAGGGCAACTCGCTGGATACAAAGAAAAAAAAAAGATGATGACTTTACTATTTGAAAATTGTACCATTCTGACCATGACCTCCGCTTCGTGCGAGGGCGCCACATTTGTGGGCACGGTGGGCCTTGTGGGTAATCGTATTGCGCTCGTTGCGCACGACGCGGCAGCTGTGGCGGCATTCCGCGCAGCGCATCCTGAGGTGCGGACGATCGATGCCACGGGCAAATTGTTGATGCCCGGTTTGATCAACACCCATTGCCACGCGGGCATGACCCTGCAACGCAGCTATGCCGACGACATCGCCCTGATGGAGTGGCTGAACGACTATATCTGGCCTTTCGAGGCAAAGCAAACGCCTGAAGATGTGTGCCTTGGTATGGAGTTAGCCATTGCCGAGATGCTGTTGGGTGGGGTCACCTCGTTCGTCGATATGTACTGGAACGAGGATCGTTGCGTGGAGGTGGTGCGCCGCATGGGCATTCGGGCCATGTTGGGATGTGCCTACTTCGATTCGAATATCGAGGAGTTGGAACCGACGTTGCACGCGGCGATGAAGGCTGCCGAGGAGTGTTCGCGGGTGCAGATTGCTGCGGCGCCACATGCCCCCTATACGGTAACTTCCGAAAATTTGGTGCGCGGCAAGAAGCTCTGTGAAAAATATGGTCTCCACTACATCATCCACATCTCCGAAACAAAGGATGAGGTGGAGATCGTGCGCGATCGTTACGGCAAAACTTCGGTCGAACACCTCGATGAATTGGGGCTGCTCGACCAGCGCACGATTGGTGCGCATTGCATCCATGTGACCGATAGCGACATTGACATTCTGTCGCAGCGTGGCGTGACTATCTCACACAACCCGCAGAGCAACATGAAGATATCGAGCGGTATAGCACCGATCGAAAAGATGCGTATGCGCGGGGCGCTGGTCACGATCGGCACCGACGGCACCTGCTCGAACAACGATCTGGATATGTGGGAGGAGCTGCGTACCGCGTCGTTCCTGCAAAAGTGTGCCACCGAAGATCCGTGCGCTGTGCCTGCCTATGAAATTCTGAAAATGGGAACCGTTAATGGCGCCAAGGCGATCGGTTTAGAGGGCGAGTTAGGCATTATTGCCGAGGGTGCGTTGGCCGATGTGATCTTGGTTGATCTGCAAAAACCGCACCTGCAACCGATCCATAACCTTGTCTCGAATTTGGTCTATTGTGGCAAGGCGTCGGATGTCGATATGGTGGTGGTCGACGGCGAAATCGTGGTTGAAAATCGCCACGTGCTACATACCGATCTGCCGCGCTTGTATGCCGCTGTGGCAGCTGCCGTGCAGCGTATCACAGCGAAATAAGCGCCACTTTTGGCATCATTACCTATTGCACAGCCGCCGAAGGAAACTCCTTCGGCGGCTGTGTTTGCTCACTTCCTATTTTTTACCTATTTTTACACCGAAAAAATGAAAATTATGATATTCGAAAAAATGATCAAAAGCAGTGCTGTGCTGCTATTGGCACTCGCGGCAGCGGCTTGCGGCTCGGTGCCGAAGTCGAACTGTGCGCTCTACCTCGATCCCGATGCGCCCATTGAGGAGCGCGTTGAAGATGCGTTAGCGCGCATGACACTCGAAGAGAAGGTGGCGATGATCCATGCCCAGTCGAAATTCTCCTCGCCCGGCGTTCCCCGTTTGGGAATCCCCGAAAACTGGTGTACCGACGGACCTCACGGCATCCGCGCCGAGGTGGCATGGGACGAGTGGTATGGCGCTGGCTACACCAACGACTCCTGCACCGCATTCCCGGCTCTGACCTGCTTGGCAGCCACGTGGAACCGCGAAATGTCGGCGCTCTATGGTAAGTCGATCGGCGAGGAGGCGCGTTACCGCAATAAAAATATCCTCTTAGGTCCCGGTGTCAACATCTACCGTACGCCGCTCAATGGGCGCAACTTCGAGTACATGGGCGAAGATCCTTTCCTCGCCTCGAAAATGGTTGTCCCCTATGTGCAGGAGGTGCAGAAAAATGGCGTTGCCGCCTGCGTGAAGCACTTTGCGCTCAACAACCAAGAGATCGCGCGCGGACATATCAATGTCAACCTCGACGATCGGACGCTCTACGAGATCTACCTGCCTGCCTTCAAAGCTGCCGTCGAAGAGGGTGGTGCGTGGGCAATCATGGGCGCCTACAACCGTTACAAAGGCGAACATTGCTGCCACAACCAATATTTGCTCAACGATATTCTGAAGCGCGATTGGGCATTCGACGGGGTGGTGGTCTCGGATTGGGGCGGTGTGCATGACACCGACCAATCGATCCACAACGGACTGGATATGGAGTTTGGCAGCTGGACCAATGGGCTGAACTGGGGCGCGAGCAACGCTTACGACAACTACTATCTGGCGGCGCCTTACCTCGATAAGCTACGCAAAAACGAGGTTGGCACCCAAGAGTTGGACGACAAGGTGCGTCGTGTTTTGCGCCTTGTGTTCCGCACCACCATGTCCAAGAATCGTCCCTACGGCTCGTTCGCTACCGAGGAGCATGCCGCTGCTGGGCGTCGCATTGCCGAAGAGGGCATTGTGCTGTTGCAGAACAATAAAGAGTTGTTGCCTGTCGATCTTTCGAAGGTGAAAAAGATCGTCGTAGTGGGAGAAAATGCCGAGAAACGCATGACCATTGGTGGCGGATCATCGTCGCTCAAGGTCAAATATGAGGTATCACCCCTTGCGGGCATCCGTGCGCGTGTGGGCGATCAAGCCGAGGTGATCTACGTCAAAGGATATGAGTCGCCCGCGGTGGTTGAGCAGGATGTGAAGGGGGCGAAAGCTCCTGAGCAGAAGCCTATTGATGCGGCGGCATTGCGTGCCGAAGCGGTGACCGCGGCGCAGGATGCCGATGTGGTTCTCTTCATCGGAGGTCTCAACAAAAACGATGGTCAAGATTGCGAGGGCAACGATCGCAGTAGCCTGAATTTACCCTACGAACAGGATGAGCTGATCGCAGCATTGGCGGCGGCAAATCCCCGTCTGGCGGTGGTCATCATCAGTGGCAACGCTGTGGCAATGCCATGGGTGGCGTCGGTACCTTCGATCCTTGAGGCGTGGTACAGTGGCTCGGAATCGGGCAATGCGCTGGCTGCGGTGTTGTTTGGTGATGCCAACCCTTCGGGTAAACTGCCCTTCACCTTCCCCGTGCGTTTGGAGGACAACGGCGCCCACACCATGGGTGAGTGGCCCGGTGACGGCGAGAATGTGACCTACAACGAGGGCATCTTTGTGGGCTACCGCTGGATCGATCAGCAGCAGTTGCAACCGCTTTTTGCCTTCGGTCACGGTCTGAGCTACACGACTTTCGCATATAGCGATGTGTCGATTGATCGCACTTCGATGACGACCAAAGGTTCTGTCAATGTGTCGGTTACGGTGACTAATACGGGCAACCGTGCGGGTGCTGAGGTGGTGCAACTTTACATCGCCGACAAGCAGTCGTCGCTGCCTCGCCCGACGAAGGAGCTGAAAGGCTTCGAGAAAATCCACCTCGAAAAAGGTGCTTCGCAACGCGTAACCTTCCCCATTGATGTCGAAATGCTGAAATTTTACGACGACACGAAGGACGAGTGGATTGCTGAGTCGGGTGCTTTCGAGGCATTCGTGGGAGCCTCCTCTACGGATATGAAAGGGGTTGTCGGCTTCGAATTGAAATAGGCGTAATATTTTGATATGCAAGGAGCTGCCAATTTTCTGGCAGCTCCTTTTTTTTTGTTTCGTTTAGGTGTCCTGAAGAATTCTGTGGAGATTTTTGGCGTCATTACCCTATTTTAGCGGGCTGTCTGGCTCGCGCGACATGACCATGTAGAACATACGATCGAGAAAAGCAGGGGCGAATTTCTTGATGAAGTGGGTGGCGCGACCCTCCGCCTCCATTAGGCAGAGCCGACGCCGACGCACGATGCCGCGCGCTACGATCTGCGCCACCTGCTCAGCGCTCATCATCTTCGCCTCGTTGCGTGGTGTGCCGCCCTGCTGGGTGCCGTCGGCGGTGAGTGCCGCGAAGCGGACGTTTGAGGCGGTGAATCCGGGGCAGGCGATCATCACGTGCAGCCCCTTTTTGAGGTTCTCGATGCGCAGGGTTTCGAGGAAGCCCGTCAGCGCATATTTCGATGCCGAGTAGCCCGTGCGCCCCGGCAGTCCATGCAGCCCAGCCACGGAGGAGATGCCGACGATCGAGCCGCGCGATTGCTGGAGGTGGGGAAGGGCATATTTGCAGCAATTCACAGCGCCCCAGAAGTTTACATCCATCAATCGGTGAAGAACGCTCAGCTCCACATCGTCGAAAATCGCGCGCATCGACATCCCCGCATTGCAGACCAAAATATCGAGACGTCCGAAGGTTGCTATGGCAGTGTCGATCAGCTGTTTGCACGCTGCGGGGTCGACAACATCTGCCGCGCACCACGCTGCCGCACCCCCTGCGCCGCAGATTTGCTCGGTGATTGCGGCAAGTTTCTCGGCGTTGCGTGCGCCCAAAACCACCTTTGCCCCCTGCGCGGCATATTCGCGCGCCATGGCTTCACCGATGCCCGACGAGGCTCCTGTGATGACGATTACTTTATCTTTAAGATCTTTCATATCAGTCTTTTATATCTATTTGTAATTGGTCGTAAGCCAGATGAACACCTGCGGGAAGCGTGGGTTCAAAGTCGGCGTGCAGACCTATTTCGTGGGACATATGGATCAGGTAGGCATCGCGAGGTTGCACGCGGCGAATGAGCGCCAACGCCTCGCCCACGCTGAAATGTGAGTCATGCGGCATGGGGCGCAAAGCGTTGACAACCAACACATCTACCCCTTGTAATTTTGCGACCTCCTCGTCGGAAATGGTCTTGAAATCGGTGAGGTATGCCATGCGTCCGATGCGGAAACCCGTCACGGTGAAACGCTCGGAGTGGTGACCCGAAATGGGGATTATTTCGATGTTTTGGATGTGAAAGGGTTGATCGGGGTCAATCTCAATCAGCTCAATTTCAGGCACTCCTCGATATTTGTCGGCAGCAAAGGCGTAGTCGAAATCTTTGCGCACACACGCCAGTGTGCGCGGCGTGGCGTAGAGGGCGACCTTGCGAATGGTGGGGTAGTCGACAAAGTTGAAGGCGCGCACGTCGTCCAGACCGCCGATGTGGTCTTTGTGTTCGTGGGTCAGCAAAAGAGCGTCGATGTGACGCACCCCCGTGCGGAGCATTTGGTAGCGGAAGTCGGGACCTGTGTCGATGATGATACGCACCCCCTGTGTCTCGACCATAGCCGAGGTGCGCAGGCGCTGATTGCGTCGATCGTGCGAGGTGCAAACGGCGCACTGACAACCTATTACGGGTACTCCTTGCGAAGTCCCTGTTCCTAAAAAGGTGAGTTTCATATCTACAAATATACAAAAAAAGGGCGGATGCACATCCGCCCTTTTTGTATTTTGCAAAATACTTTTATTTGTGTATACTGCCTGCTTTGATTTCCGACTCCTTACATTCCTTGTTCGACACTCCACACAAAGGCGCGCGAACCTTGCATTTTGGTGGCGGCGTCCAAGGTGCGAAAGGCGTCCATGAGAGGTGCAACCTGCTCATCTTCAACGATTGCCAAGAGCGAAGTGTTCATCGATGGCCATGCGTGTGTGCCGTAGTGAGGCTCTCCGTCGAACGATCCGCGCCCTTCGGTCAGCGCCCAGCGCGTGAATCCATGGATGCCTTGCTCGTCGAGAATCTTGTTCACGCGGTCGGTCAATGCTTGATTATAAGAGTAAAATACTGCTTTCATGATGGTTCGATTTAGTTGTTTGATGCTTGATGTTGTGCTGCCAACTTGGCTAATTTCTCCTTCTCCTTGCGTTGCGAACGATTGACTAACAGCGAGTAAAGAACAGGAACGATGAACAACGTGAGGATCGTGGAGAAGGTAAGACCACCGATCACGGCGATACCCATTGGCTGCCACGTCTCGGAGCCTGCACCTGTACCGAGTGCCAAAGGAAGCATACCTAAAATAGTGGTGAACGAGGTCATCAGCACGGGGCGTAGACGGCTTTTGCCGCCCGCAATCACAGCGTCGAAGACCCCTGAGCCGCGCTCGATCAGCAGGTTCATGTAGTCGACCATGACGATACCGTTCTTGGTGACGATGCCCACCAGCATGATAGCGCCAATCAGGGCGATCAGCGAGAGGGCTGTGGAGGTCATCCACAGTGCCAAGAAGACACCCGTGAAGGCGAACGGAATGGTGAACATGATGATGAACGGGAATTTCAGCGACTCGAACTGCGTTGCCATGACGATGTAGACCAGTATGACGATCAACACGAAGAGTATCATTAGGTCGGAAAAGGCGTCGCCTTGATCCTCGACCGTGCCGCCCACCTCAAGGTCTATGCCGTCGGGCGTGGGGTATTCGTCGATCACTTTCTGAGCCGCTGCCACCACATCACCCAGCGCTACACCTGCACCAAGGGACGATTTGACAGCAATCA
>JAVXFC010000052.1:0-10410 GCA_036658095.1 Alistipes sp.
TCCAGCGCCACTTTGAGTGACGGGCTATCGGTTGCCGAGATGTTGTAGCGTTTTTTGACATTGTAACCGTGCAGACCCACAATCGAAGGACCTGTGGCGGCCGCTTTGCTGACCACAATGGTCATCTTGGTGTACGATTTGCGTCGTTGGCTATCGGTGGTGACGATCTTCACGGTGTGCGTGCCTTCGTAGTTGTAGAGACCAAACATACCGTCGTTGTTGACCTTGATCAGTAGACGATGTTGATCATCCGTGCGAACCACCAAGTGGTTCGTTCCACCGTTGGTCGGGAAGAGGGTGATCTTACCTGCCGTGTAACCTGCCGTGGCGAGTGCTGCGGTGAAGGTGGCGTTGTCCGAGCTGACCACACAGTAGGCGTCGGCAATGGTCGAGGTGCCTTCGGGAGTGGCGATCAAACTGATGAAATCGGTGCAAGTGTGCAGATCCATATCGAAGATGCTGCTGGTGATGTTGAACGGCAGTGCAATGTCGTGGTTGCCGTCGAGCATCAGTACGGGGGAGTTGGGTGCGCTGATCTCTTTGTCGACATCGGGAACTTCCTCTTCGCCAAAGGTGTAGCCTGTCGACATGACATCGACGGTGATTTTCTCATCGTAGACCCAAGTCTCGACCGTGATCACGAATTGTACGTTACCCTCCTCGGCGTGTTCGATCGAAATATTGATCTTGCGCCACTGTCCCGCCTTGACGTTGGGGATGTTTTGGGTCATGGTAACGGGTTGGTAGTCGGGTGTTTCACCCTCGCCTTTGACGTTGTATTTACCCGTCAGGACGATGGTCATGGTGTTGGTTGCCGCCAGTGGCTTGAAGAACATGGCGCGAACCTCGTCCTTCAAGAAGATCACCGATTCGGGGGTGGGAGTTGATTCGGTGGGGGCGATCGAGACAGTGGTCTTCAGATCGTCCGTGCCGTTGGTCAGAAATAACGCCTTCAGATCGGCAGAGAGGGTGACCGAGGTCTTGATGTTTGCCAGCGTGCAGACCAGATTTGTGACTGTGGTTTCGAGCTTCGAGACGATCGAGAATGTAGTTTGTCCAGCGTAGGCAGGTTGCTCCCATGCCGTTGGCAAGATCTGATCCGCCGATTTAGCGGTAATGGTGTAGCGTCCGGGTTTCAGTTCGAGCGGTGTGGTCATTGCTTTGATTTGGGCGTATGTTCCCGTCCAAGCAACCTCATTGGCGCTGTTGAGGATCTCCACTTTGTAGGAGTCTTCGGCATCAACAGGTACGCGCGTGACGCGGGTCATGTTTTGCGGTTTGCTCTCCACGGTCTCAATATCGGTCGAAACACCGACATTCATCCCTGCCAAAACCAAATACCCATTCTCCTGATCAGGCTCTGGTTGGGCAACTTGAATGAGATCTTTGCCACAGCTTACGGCGAAGAACATCACCGTACACAGGAGCATCGAAATTCGAAATAGCTTTTTCATATTTTTCGTTTTTTATTTTTTTCTCGGATTATGCTGCGGGATTCAACTCGATCACCTTCTCAGGCACTTCGGTGAAAGTATCGTTGAGGTCGATCACCAGCGCGCCGCTACCAGCTTTTGAAGCATCGACGGTGACGGTGTGCAAGGTGCGTGCAACGGTGGTTCCGATCTTAGCTTCGGGGAACTCCACGGCGGTGCCTGTCTGCGACTTGGTGGCTGTGCCTTTCAAGAAGAGGTCGGTGCCGGGCTTCACGAAAATCACGCTCGTGGACGAGGGCGAAAAGGTGAAGGTGCTGCCCGATGTGGTGCGAAGGGTGATTTGCGCATTGGTGTAGTATTTCTTAAACCAATCGGTGAAAACCACCTTGAAAGCGGCATTTTGCAGGGTCGCGGTGATGTTCGCGGTGACCGTGCGTCGAGCAAAAATTGTGAAATTCTGCGTGCCGCTGAAGCAAGCTGCGTTTTCGCCCTCGGCAGTCAGTGTGCCGTAGGTGATTGCTGCGGTGTAGTTGCCGCTGCGCATCTTGGGCGAGTCGAACACTCCGACGGTTGCCCATGTGCGATCGTAATTTTGGGGGTTGCCCATGTCGTCGTTGTAGGTTCCTGTGATGTGAAGTGCAAAGAGATCGCTGTTGGGAATTGCCGTGGTGGGCAGCTCTACCTGCGCACGCGTCACAGCATCCACTTCGCCCGATGCGGCAACCGTGAATTGCACGTTACCAAAGCCATCGCCTGTTGCAATCTCCTCGTTGTCCGACGAGCAGCTTGTTGCGAGTACAGCCGCGGAAATGAGCATTGCATAAAGAATTTTTTTCATGATAAATGGATCGTTTTTTAGTTTTTATTTTTATTTGCTTATTTGTACTTTGATGTTGTCGATATAGAGCCAGTAGTTTCCGTTGGCGGCAATATGTGAACCGCGGTTGTTGGTAATCTGCCAACTGAGCCGCGTGTCGGGGGTACAAACCGGAATTGTTTGTGAGACATGGTGGGGTGTATTGCCGTAGTAGGTGCCGTTTTGATCGGGACCGTCAATGCTAATGGCAACGCCATTGATTAATTTATTGGTGATCTCATCTCCCACTTTGATAGCACCCTGTATGGTGGTGTAGCCGAACGTAATCACGGGGGCGCCACTTTTACCACCCGAACCGTTGTAACGGTCACCAGCATAATCGTATGATACAGATACCTTGGGTGTTTTGCCCGCTTTGATGCCTGATAGGGGTGTTGTGTCGACACGTCCCGGACGACGGTTGACAATCCATCCACCACTCTCGACGCGAGAGCATATGCGCAAACTAATACCTGCGGAGGCGCCGACGCGACCTCCCGTCCAACCTTTCAATCCATAGGTGTCGAGGGCTTCAGGATCGGGATTCAGAGCATCGGAGCCAGCAAAAATGGTGTTTTTTTCGAACGAGGATGTCACCTTGCTGAAATCCTCCTCGAAAAGATAGGGAACGGTCATCGGAACGTTGGCGCGACCTTGTGTGGGGGTGAGTGTGGGGAGCGTGATTGTGCGATCGGTGAGCAGTGCGTTGGTCGATTCGTAGTTGATCGTCAGCGTTTTGCCCGAAAGCGTAGCTGCGGGGTATTCGTCGGCATAGACGCGCACCGTGAAGCGCCCTTCGGCATCGCGCATGGCGGCGGCTGTGGCGTTGCCTGTGACGCTAAAGGGGGCGACGAAACGGATGCCGTCGGGGGCAGTGAGGGCGATGTTGGTCAGCTCCTCGCCGAGGTTGTTGGTGGCGACTGTGAAGTCGAGCAGTGTCACGGGGCGCTGGGTGGGGATGGTCAGCGCAATGGGGGTGACGCGTCCTGCGCCCATGGTTTTGTGGAGCGTGGTCGAAATGGGTTTCGACTGCACACCTGCGGCGTTGTAGGCGCGGAAGGTCACCTCGCCGTTCACCTCGCCCGGACGCACAAAGGCGTAGGCGCACGTGCCTTGGGTGTCGGAGAGTCCTGCCCCTGCGAAATCGAGGGTGAGTGTGCGGCTACCACCCGTGAAGGCAAGTGTCTGTTCGGGTGCGGTCAGATCGAAGGTTGCAGCCCCCGTCACCTCGGTGGGGAAGGTGATCTCAAGCCGTTTGACCGCTTCGCCCGAGAGGTTGCGCCCTGCGGGAATGTCGATGCGGATCATGTGGAGTAGGTGGCGGAAGTTGAGCTGAAGCTCTGGACGCGGGGTTTTGCCCAGCGCGCCGCCTGTGACGGAGGCCACCAGCACATCGTGCGCCCCGTTGTAGGCGCCATTTTGCGCGTCGGGAATGGTGCAGGTGATCGTCGTGCCATTCACGGCAGTGGGCTGCGGGTAGACCGCATAATAAGTATAGGTATCCGCGGGTAGCGGGGTGATCGTTGCCGAAAAATTGGCGGACGAGGCGACACCATTGAAGGTGTAGAGCGCGAAGGGTTGTGCTGCGAGGGGGTAGTTGGTGCCGTTTTTTGCCCAAACGGCGATTTTGTCGGTCGCCAGCCAGCAGGTGGTACGTCCGTCTTCGTCGAGCGAGGTGCGAGTCGAGGGCTGTGAGCAGCCGATCGTCACCTCGATGCGATCTTCGTGAATCTGAGCATCCTCCATGTCAATGTCCTCGGAGCAGGAGAGCGCGCCGAGGAGCAAAAAAATGTATAGAATGTGTTTCAGATTCATACCTGTCCAAAATTAAGTTGCAAATATAGATGTAAGAGAACTTTGTAGAAAATATTTTCAATGAACCACACACGAATGATCACGAAAATGACTTTTTGCTTCTTTTTGCCCTCCCATTTTCCGCTAAATAGAGAAAAATACGTTTTCGTGATTGAATTGCGTGTGTCTATGGAATTTGTTAGAGACCTTTTCGATATTTAATTATCTTTGTTGCAAATTACGTTACTTGCATGAATTGTAAAACAATAATAGGTACGCTTCTCTTTTCGATCGGCTGGCTCTGTGTGCAGGCACAGGAGGTCGACAGCGTACACACCGAGATACTCACCCCCAACCAGATGCGGGCGCAGCGTGGCTTGACCGAAATGGGTAACGTGATTGTCCCCAAGGGACAGTGGATCTTGGGCGCCAACGCCTCCTACTCCACCCACACCAACAAGTCGTACACCTTTTTCATCATCGACGGCATCGAATCCACGGGCTACACCTTCCGTGTCAGCCCCCTGCTTGCCTACGCCGTGAGCGACAACATGGCACTCGGCGTGCGCGGCGCATACGCGCGAACGAACCTCGTGATCGACAAAGCAGACCTCAAATTTGGCGACGATGCCACGGGTACCGAGATCAAAGTGACGGATTACAAGTCGGTCAAACACTCCTACACAGTCGCTGCTTGTTGGCGTCAGTACATCCCACTGGGGCGCAGCAAGCGCTTCGCTATCTTCACCGAGATGCAGCTGGGCGCGGGAGGCACGCAATCGATCTTCGCCGCGGGACAGCCCGTCACGGGAACTTACGAATCAGGTTACACCCTCGCTTTGGGACTCTCGCCCGGACTGATCGCCTTCGCTACGAACAACGTGGCGATCGAGGTCAACGTCGGGGTCATGGGCATCACCTACACCAACGTCAAACAGGTGCATAACCAAGTGAGCGTCGGACGACGCACATCGAGCAATATGAATTTTAAGGTCAACATCTTCTCGATTGGAGTGGGCGTGGCATTCTACCTTTAACAGACAAGCACATGAAAAATATCTTACTATCTACGATTTGTGTGGTGCTTGCAACGCTCTGTGAAGCACAGGAGCGTACCCAGACCGTTGTCCTGCCTGCGGATACGCTGAGTGCGGAGGTGGTCGCCGCGCAGCCTTTGGTGGCGCAAAGCCCTCGCCCCGTTAAACGCCATTTCCTGCCCATGCACCGCCGCATCGACCGTGGTGTCCAGCAAGGACGCTTCGCCTACAAGGGCGAGCTGATGTTGGGCTTGACGGCATCCTATGGAACTATCACGAGCGACGAGACGGACTTCATGGTCATCATCGACAACATCAACTTGAGCGGAACCATGGCGACCGTGAAACCGTTCATCGGCTACTTCTACCGCGACAACCGCTGCTTGGGAGTTCGTTTTGGCTACCAACACATGAACGGCAAACTGGGTAATGTGGATCTCGATCTGGGAGAACAGAATGATATATCAATGAATATCAGCGGAATGGAGATTTCGAGCGATAGCTATTCGTTTGGACTTTTCCACCGTTCCTATGTTGGTTTGGATCCCAAAGGGCGCTTTGGACTCTTTGCCGAGATCGAAGCCTCGGTCAAGACGGGAACGAACGACTTCGTCAATGGATCGTCGGGCGACAAGCCCAAGGCGACGTACAGCGATAATTTCAAGGCCGAACTCTCCTTCAACCCCGGTATGGCGGTCTACATCTTCCCCAACGTCTGCGCCACGGTCTCGATTGGACTGGGCGGTATTCAGTATGCTTCGGTCAAGCAGCACGATGCTGACGGCAATGAAATCGGCTCACGCTCTTCGTCGAAGATGCGCTTTCGGGTCAACATCATCGACATCAACTTCGGCGTGGTGGTGCATTTCTGGGACAAGAAAAAACGCTAAGCGAGGGGCGTTCCCCCAAGCGACGTCTATGATCGAGCTGTAAAAACAGAGCAGGCTTCCTTTTCGGGGAAGCCTGCTCTGTTTGGTTGTAGGGTGTATCTACTTCAAGTATTTGTCGAGCCAGTCGAAAAATTCGCGGTTCCAGACCATCGAGTTTTGGGGTTGGAAGACTTGGTGTGCTTCGTTCTCGAACTCGACCAGACGTGCTGGGATGCCGCGTACACGTGCTGCGGTGAATGCCTCAAGCGACTGCGTGTAGGGGATGCGGAAATCATTCTCGCCCGTGATGATCAGGATCGGCGTGTCCCATTTGTCGACAAATTTGTGGGGCGAATTGGCATACGAGCGTTGTGCCACCGCATTGCTCTTGTCCCAGTAGGGGCCTCCGTAATCGTGGTTGATGAAGAACAACTCTTCGGTCTCACCGTACATCGACTCGAAGTTGAAGATGCCGCAATGGGCGATGAAGGCTTTGAAACGTCCCTCGTGGTTGCCAGCAAGGAAATAGGCGGAGTAACCGCCGTAGGAGGCACCCACGCAACCCATGTGGCTCTCATCGGCCCATGGCTCTTTTGCCACGTCGTCGATCGCAGCGAGGTAGTCGCGGATGTTTTGACCCGAGTAATCACCCGAAATTTGCTCCAGCCACTCCTGTCCGAACGAGGGCAGACCGCGGCGATTGGGCGCCACGATGATGTAGCCGTGTGCCGCCATGAGCTGAAAATTCCAGCGGTAGCTCCAGAATTGCGAGACGACACTTTGCGGACCGCCTTCACAAAAGAGCAGTGTGGGGTACTTCTTGGTAGCGTCGAAGTCGGGCGGCAGGATCACCCATACCAACATCTGTTTGTTGTCGGAGGTGGTGACCCAGCGTTTCTGCACCTCGCCCATTTTGATGTGATCGTAGATCGATTTGTTGATCTCCGAGAGTTGTGTCAGCGCGCCGTTGGCGGTGTTGACCTCGAAGAACTCGGTGGCCATGGACATCGAACATAGCTCAGCAACAAGGCGGTCGCCTGCCAGTGAGAAGGTTTTAATGTCGTGGTCGCCCTTGGTCAGCACCTCCACCGTGCCGCCTGCGGCAGGTATGCGGCAGATCTGGTGGGTAGCTTCGATCGGTGAGGCGAAGTAGATCTGGTCGTTGCCGTTCCAAGTCACGTTCATGGCGTTGTAGTCGAAGTCGGCGGTTAAGTCTGTCAGTCGCACCTCTTTACAGTCGTAGATAAATAGACGCTCTTTGTCCGCCTCGTAGCCCGGTTGACGCATCGAGCGGAAGGCGATTTTCGAATCGTCGGGTGACCAAACAGGATACTTGTCGTAGCCCGGCATGATCGGCATACGCTTGACCATGGCGTTGAACTGCACCTTTTCCTCGAAGGGCTTGCAGATATTGGTCGTTTCGCCCGATGCGAGGTCGTAGACGAAGATGTCGGAGTCGGTGGATTGTGCATATGCCACCCCCGAAAGGGGCTTGCAGGTGTAGGCGAGCTGCGTACCTGCGTTGTTCCACGCGATTTGCGTCATGTCGAAATCGGGAGCTAATGGCACGTCGTACTCTGCTTCAGCACCGATAATATCCTTCCCAGCGGCGATCTTGTTACCGTCGAAATCGGCTACGAAGAGGTGGCGATAGCTCCCTTCATCCCAGCGATCCCAGTGGCGGCACATCAGATCGTCGTAGATCCGCGCCTTCGATTTATCCATATCTTTATGCACGTCCGACGATTTGCGATCGCAGACCTGCACCTGCTGCACGTACCACGCTTTGTCGCCACGAGGGCTGATGCCGTAGCCCTCAACATCGGTGTCGAAAGCGGTGAGTTGTTGGGCGTTCTCGCCTGCGGAATCCATGCGCCACAACTGCTGTGTGCCGCTGCGATCCGAGAGGAAGAAGATCGATTTGCCGTCCACGCTCCACTTGGGGTCGACATTGTTCGCCGAGGTGTCGGTGAGCGTTTTGACGGTTTTCGAGGCGAGATCTTGGGTCACGATCTGCGTCACACCGCGGTTTTCGCCCATGTTGTAGTTCGAAACCGTGTAGAGAAGGGTTGCCCCGTCGGGCGAAAGCGACGACGAACCTGCGCGCGTCATCTTCCACAGGATCTCTGGGGTCAAAATACCCGCATTGATCTCGGTCTGGGTGAGCGCATTGTCAATCGCAAGAGGCTGCGGACGCTCGGCGCACCCGGTGAGTGCTAAAGCTGCAATAGCCATGAATGGTAAGATTTTTTTCATTTTAAGTATTGGTTTATTTCATTTATTCTTATCTTTGTTCCAAACAATGCCCTATGGATCAGACTATTTATTTTGCGGATAAGTCGGTGACTTTCACCGCAAAAGAGCCTTCAGAACCTTGTTTTATCCTCCACCTTGCGGCGGATGAGCGGGTTTACAAAGCGAAAATACTCAAAATTTTTGAAATACAAAATTTTATTTTTGTTGTAGCCCCCGATATCGCTGCTGTGTTTGCTGCTTTTGCCGCCGAATTTGTCGCCGTCGAGGCGGCGGGTGGCGTGACGGTCAACAGCCGCGGCGAATGGCTGATGATCCACCGCAATGGGCGTTGGGATCTGCCCAAAGGACACCTCGAAGAGGGCGAGACGCTCGATCAGTGCGCTGCACGCGAGGTGAGTGAAGAGACGGGGGTGCAGGGGGTGCAAGTTGTGCGCCACCTCTGCAACACGTTGCATGGCTATCTGTTGCGCGGTGTGTGGGAGCTGAAATGCACCCATTGGTACGAACTGCGCACCGCGAGCCTTGCACCTCTCACGCCTCAGAGCGAGGAGGGCATTGATGTGGCTTGTTGGTGTTCGCCCGCGTGTGTTGCGGCGAACCTCGTCGATGCCTTTCCGACCATTCGGCAGGTTGCCGCGCGGATGCGGTAGTCGAGACAGATCGGCAGCTACACGCCTTGATTCATGGCGGTGGCGATCCCCTCGGCGATCTGATCAAGGGCGCTTTGCACCTTGTTTCCAATCATCATCTTCATCATCATGTTCAGCTCCATGTTCAGCACCAAGCGCATCCGTGTGTCGTTCTGGGCGACGGAGTGCAGCTGGATCCAAAAGGCAAAATCAATGGGGATGCCGTCGCCCTCGATCTTCACGTGTTTGGGTGCCACGCGCTCGGTCATGCGCAGCTTGACGGTGAAGCCCTTGGCTTTGAACGAACAAGTCTCCTCGGTGGCTTGCCACTCCTCGACTTTGTCCGCCACGGCGGGTGTTAGGTTATCAAAGCGGCTGATCACGGTGTAGATCTGCTCTGCCGATCGGGCTATTTGGTGCTGTTTAGATTCGTATGTTTGCATGAAAATAGGGATGATTAATCAATTTCGAAAGTGCGTTCGTCCTCCGAATCGGCGGTGATGCGCACGGTCATCACCCCTTCGGGCAGCAGCTCCTCGATCTTTTCGGGCCACTCCACCAGACACAGATCGCCCGAATAGAAGTACTCTTCGTAGCCGAAATCGTATGCCTCCTCGATGCGGTTGATGCGGTAGAAGTCGAAGTGATAAATGGGGCGTCCGTCTTTGCGCGAATATTGGTTGATGATAGCAAAGGTGGGGCTTGTGACAATGTCGGTGGCGCCTGTTTGCGCAACAATTTCGCGAATGAGGGTGGTCTTGCCTGCCCCCATCGAGCCGCGAAAAACGACCACGGTGCGTTTGCCGAGGGCGCGAAGAACGGCTGTGGCGACTTCGGGAAGCTCCGAGAGAGAGGTAATATGGATCGTTTCCATAGAGCTATTTTTTTGGTTTAAGTACGATGTAAGGCACCAACATCTCCTCCATAGAGATACCGCCGTGCTGGAAGGTGTTGCGGTAGTAGCGGATGTGACGGTTGGCGTCGTTGTTGTAGATCAGGAAGTCGCGGTTGTAGGCGAAGATGTAGCTCGACGAGAGGTTGCTCGACGGAAGCTGAATATCTTCGGGATGCTGCACTTCGTAAACTTCGCGGGAGTTGTATGCCAAGTTGCGCCCCGTTTTGTAGCGCAGGTTGGCGGAGGTCTCGCGATCGCCCGTCACCTTGACGGGATTGTCCACGCGAATGGTGCCGTGGTCGGAGGTGATGACCACCGTGTGTCCCTGCTCCGAGAGCATCTTGAGAATGGTGAAGAGGTCGGAGTGTTCGAACCACGAGCGGGTGAGTGAGCGGAACGACGCCTCGTCCTCGGTCAACTCGCGGATGATGTCGGTCTCGGTGCGGGCGTGGGAGAGGATGTCGAGGAAGTTGTAGACGATCACCGAGAAGTCGGCATCGTAGACGCGTTGGATGTTGTCGATCAGCTTGCGCCCCGCTTCGGGACGGACCAGTTTATCGAACGTCCACTTCCAGCTTTTGCCATTTTGGGTCAATAGACGCTTTAGGAACTCCTCTTCGTATTGATTTTTGCCACCCTCT
>JAVXFC010000053.1:0-10375 GCA_036658095.1 Alistipes sp.
TGATACCCGAAATGTGGGTAAGGACGCCATGACCCCCGAGGGTACGGTCAACCGCGCCGCTCTGCCAGCAATCTTCAATCCCGAAGATTTGAATGCGCTTGAGGCTGCGTTGCACCTCAAAGATATGTGCGAGGGTGCTACGGTTCACATCTTGACGATGGGACCTCCGCGTGCAGCAGATATCATCCGTGACGCGATGTTTCGTGGCGCGGATGGCGGCTATCTGCTTACCGACCGTAAGTTTGCCGGTTCGGATACCCTTGCCACTTCGTATGCCTTGGCGTGCGCGCTGCGTAAGATCCAACCCGACGTGGTGGTCGCTGGTCGTCAAGCAATCGACGGCGATACGGCACAGGTAGGGCCGCAGGTTGCCGAGAAATTGGGCTTGCCACAGGTGACCTATGCCGAACAGATCGTGGAGCTGAAGGATCAATCAATCGTGATCAAGCGTCGCTTGGAACATGGCATGGAGATCGTGGAGAGTCCCATTCCTATGGTCTTGACTGTCAATGCGTCGGCTGCTGATTGCCGTCCGAAGAACGCTCGTCGTGTGATGAAATTCAAACACGCACTGACCGTCTCGGAGATCGCAGCAGCACCCGATAGCGAATGTGCTAAAATGGCGACTGCACGCGACTACCTCCGCATTGTGGAGTGGAGTGCGGCCGATGTCAACCCCGACGAGCAACAACTCGGACTGACGGGTTCGCCCACGAAGGTCAAAAAGATCGAAAACGTGGTCTTCCAAGCCAAAGAGTCCAAAAAACTTACCGCTGCCGACACGGAGATCAATGAACTTATGGTTGAACTTATATCGAGCCACACGCTCGGTTAATCCTCAGAGAAGATGAATAATATATTCGTATATATAGAACTCGAAAATGGAGTTGTCGCCGATGTGAGCCTTGAGCTGCTGACCAAAGGTCACGAGCTTGCCACAACGCTCGGCGTGAAATTGGAGGCGGTGCTGCTGGGCGAAAACCTTGCTAAGCTGCCCGCTGAATTGGCTAAATATGGTGTCGACACCATTTGGATGGCAGACGATAAGGTCTTCGCTCCATTCCGCACGCTGCCCCACACGGCAGTCATGTGTGGACTGATCAAGCAGGAGAAACCGCAGATCGCGCTGTTCGGTGCTACGTGCATCGGTCGTGACTTTGCACCGCGCGTGTCGTCGGCATTGTATAGCGGTCTGACTGCTGATTGCACGCAACTGGTCATTGGTGACCACACCGACCCCAAGAGCGGCACTGAGTACAAGAATTTGCTCTACCAGATCCGTCCAGCCTTCGGCGGTAACATCATCGCTACGATTGTCAACCCCGATCACCGTCCCCAAATGGCGACCGTGCGTGAGGGTGTGATGCGCAAGGAATATGCTGCCAAAGCGGGCAAAGGCGAGGTGAAAAACGTTGACTGGAAGCAATTTGTCAACGATGCTGACTTGGCTGTACGCATTATCGACCGTCAAATCGAAGAACGCAAAATCAATATCAAAGGTGCAAGTGTGATCGTGGCAGGTGGCTACGGCATGGGTTCGAAAGCCAATTTCAAATTGGTGCATGAACTCGCCGAGGTGCTGGGCGCTGAGGTGGGTGCAAGCCGTGCCGCAGTCGACGCTGGTTTCACCGACCATGCGCGTCAGGTGGGGCAGACAGGTGTCACAGTACGTCCGAAACTCTATATCGCGTGCGGTATTTCGGGTCAGATTCAACACACGGCAGGCATGGATCAGGCGTCGATGGTGATCTCGATCAACAACGATCCCGATGCACCAATCAACAAGATCGCCGACTATGCGATTACGGGAGATGTGAACGACATCATCCCCAAGATGATTAAGTATTACAAACAAAATTCGAAGTAATGGCTAATTTCTTTTTAGATAATAAGGATTTGCAGTTCCAACTTTCGCATCCGATGATGCGCAAGATCGTGGAGCTGAAGGAGCGCGGATTTGCCGAGAAAGATCTCTACGACATTGCGCCGCAGAATTTCGATGATGCAATGGATTCGTTCCGTAAGGTATTGGAAATCACAGGTGATGTGTGCGGCGAGGTCATTGCTCCAAATGCTGAAGGAGTCGATCACGAAGGTCCTCGCGTGGTGAATGATCACGTGGAGTATGCTTCGGGTACGGTGCAGAATATGCAAGCCATTGTGGCTGCTGGATTGGGTGGCATGACGCTGCCTCGCAAGTATGACGGTCTGAATTTCCCGCTGGTTTGCTTTGTGGTTGCCAACGAAATGGTGGCACGTGCGGATGCGGGTTTCGAGAATATCTGGGGTTTGCAGGACTGCGCCGAGACGCTCAATGAGTTTGCCTCGGAGGAGATCAAAGCCAAATTCTTGCCGTGGGTGTCGAAGGGTGCTACGTGTGCCATGGATCTCACGGAGCCAGATGCTGGTTCGGATCTGGGTGCGGTGATGCTGAAGGCTACGTGGTGCGAGGCGAAAAACGTGTGGTTGCTCAATGGTGTGAAACGTTTCATCACCAATGGCGACGGCGATGTATCGCTGGTATTGGCTCGTACAGAGGAAGGTACGAGTGATGCGCGCGGTCTGTCGATGCTGGTCTACGACAAGCGTGACGGAGGTGTAAAGGTGCGCCGCATCGAGAATAAAATGGGTATCAAAGGATCGCCCACGTGCGAGCTGGTCTTCACCAATGCGCCTGCGCAGCTGGTCGGTGATCGCAAGTTGGGTCTGATTAAATATGTCATGTCGCTGATGAACGCCGCCCGTCTGGGTATTGGCGCGCAGTCGGTCGGATTGTGCGAGGCTGCCTACCGCGAGGCGTTGAAATATGCGCACGAGCGTGAGCAGTTTGGTAAGCCGATCATCCAGTTTGCTGCGGTGGCTGAGATCCTCTCGACGATGAAGGCACGTCTGCAAGGCGCGCGCGCATTGCTCTATGAGACAACGCGTTTCGTGGAGGTGTACAAGCAATATGCCCACATTGCACAGGAGCGCTCGCTCGAATCGGAGGAGCGTCAGGAGCAGAAGTTCTACAACCGTCTGGCAGACGGATTTACGCCGCTCGTGAAACTCTTCTCGTCGGAATATGCCAACCAATTGGCATACGATGCGATCCAGATCCATGGCGGTTCGGGCTTCATGAAAGACTACGCTTGCGAGCGCCTCTATCGCGATGCCCGCATCATGAATATCTACGAGGGTACAACGCAGTTGCAGGTCGTTGCGGCGATCAATGCGGTGACTAAGGGTACGTTCCTCGATCAGATCAAACGCTACGAAGAGGGCGAATATAGCGCTGATATGCAGCCTGTTGTGGCTAAACTTCGCGAGCTGCGCGCTCAATTCGAGCAGATGTCTACGCGCGTTGAGACGCTCGACAAGGAGTGTTTCGGCTACAAAGATTTCCATGCTCGTCGTCTGGTGGAGAGTGCGGGTCACATCATCATCACCTATCTGCTGGTGCGTGAAGCATCGGAGGTGGAGGACTATGCAGTTTCCGCGCGTGTATTCTGCAAGATCGCCGAGTCGAAGATCGCTGAGGCGCACACCTACATCATGAATTCGGGTGTGGAGGATGTCGCGCTGTTCAAAGTGGTCGAGGGCGAGAACTAACCTTCTATTTGTTCTACGAAAAAGGGTTTGCAGTGATGCAAACCCTTTTTATTTGTGTAAGATCTACGTCATGCTTTGACGCTGATGCGTTGTTCGATCACGCAACGGCAAGGCTCGAATATATTGAGATTCAGCCGATTTGTAATGTAGCTCAGAGCCTTTTGCGCCTTGACCGAATTGCCCGATGTGTCGAGCGGTGGAGCAAAGGCTGCCACACCCATAACCCCCGACACGACGCCCATGATGCCGCCACCGACGCCCGTTTTGGCAGGCAGTCCTGTGGTGAAGAGCCAGTCGCCCGAATGTTCGTAGAACCCTACGGTCGCCATGAGCGAGGTGATGCGCGGTGTGAGGTTGGGGTGGAAAACCTCGCATTTTGTGACGGGATTCACGCCGCCCAAGGCGATCGTGGCTGCCATGATGGCGAGTTGCTGTGCCGAGATGCCGATCGAGCATTGCCGTGTGTAGAGGTCGAGCGCCATGTCTGGATCGTCGTATATGCGATCGTAATTACGTAACAACCAAGTGATTGCTTTGTTGTTGAAGTTGGTCGCTGTTTCTGATTTATACAGTTCGTCGATCACCTCGACCCCCGAACCAGAGAGCGCTTCGATGAAGTTGCGGATCGCACGCCATTTTGCTGTTGCATCGCCCGCGGGGCGGATCATCGAGCAGGCCGAGATCGCTCCGGCGTTGACCAAGGGTGTCGAGGGGTGGTCGTTTTCGAGCAGGATCGCCATGATCGAGTTGAACGGCAACCCCGTAGCATCGGCACCGATCTTCTCCAAAATCTCATGCGCTCCGTGCTGATTCATAGCGAGTAGCGCGGTGGGTACTTTCGAGACCGACTCGATGCCGAATTTGAAATCGGTGTCGCCCACGGCGATCACCTCGCCGTCGGGTAGGCACGCCGCAATGCCGAAGAGGTTGGCGGGGACATTTTTCAGATAGGGAATGTAATCGGCATTTTTGCCCTCTTTCTCGTCCTTGAATTTTGTGTAAGCCTCCATTACAGCGGCTTTTACAATGGATGTATTTAATTTCATGATCTATTATTTTATTTTTGTGGCGACGTGGGGGTGGCGTCTTGTTTCTCCCAATGGAAGGGCGCGAAGTCGGCAATAGCTTGCGGATCACGCCACGAAGGTTTGCGCAGAGCGTAGATGATGAACGGAATGCCGACCACCACCAAGCAACCAATGACCAACACCGAATACCACACGGTGTTGCTGCCCGTGGCAATCTGACCGGGAGGGATGAAGCTCAGTACGAACGCCAGCAGTGAGCCGCAGAATCCCATGCCGCCCAGTAGCCACATCATCCCGTTGCCCTTGCCTAAACGGAAGGGGCGTGGTGTATCTTTCATCTTGTAACGCAGCACGATAGCTGCGGCGAACATCAATAAATACATGATCAGATAGAGCAACACGGTGAGCTGTGAGAGGATCTGGTAGAAAGATTGCACGGAGGGCATGACCACAAACAACAGCGAGAGGAGCGTCACCACACCCCCTTGGATGAGGAGGATGTTGCGCTGCATACCATTTTTGTTCGATTTTTGGAAGAAGGGGGGAAGATAACCCGCTTTACCCACAGCGTAGATACCTTTCGAAGGACCTGCGACCCACGTAAGCACACCTGCCAAAACACCGAACATCAGTGCGATAGCTATGACGGGCGATGCCCATGACATATGCAGATATTGGAAGTAATTATCGAAACCGAGCAGCAGTGATTGCGTGAGGTTGATGTCCTTGGCGGGGATGATGAAGCCCAACGAGAACGTCCCTAACACGAAGATCAACACCGTGACCAGCGAACCGATGATGATCGCGCGTGGGTAGTTCTTTTTCGGATTGTTGACCTCCATGACGTGAATACCCATCATCTCCATGCCCGCGTAGAAGAGGAAAATACCACTCGCCAAGACCAGATTGTCGACCTTCGAAAGGTCGGGAATGAAACTTTGCGACATATCCATGTGGTTGTGTCCGCCAGAGGCTAAGTAGATGATGCCAAGCACGATGAGTAGTCCTGCGGGGATGATCGTGCCGATCATGCCGCCCCATTTGCTAATCTTGCCCACCCAATCTAAACCTTTGAGTGAGATAATGGTGGCTAACCAGTAGATAGCCAACACAACAACAAGTGTGAAGACTTTGTTTGATGCCAGCGACATATCGTGGGTCTGATCCATGCCGATGAAGGCGATCGACACAGCGCCGAAGGTCAGCACGGTGGGGTACCAAATCGTCGATTCGATCCATTGCAGCCAGATCGCCAGAAATCCGGTGCGCGCACCAAAAGCCTCTCCCACCCAGCGAAACACACCGCCCTGTTTGTCGGAGAACATGGCAGCCAATTCTGCGGCAACCATCGCCGTCGGGATGAGGAACACCACAGCGGCGAAGAGGTAGTAGAATGCCGACGAAAGTCCATAAACTGCCTCGGCAGGCAATCCTCGCAGGCTCACGACGGCAGTGATGTTCATAATTGCAAGTGTCATGACACTCAATTTGAACCCAGTGCTTGAAATACTTTTCTTTACATCCATAATAAGTATGTTTGAAATTGGTTTTTACGAATGAGAAAGATTACAACTACCGTGCAAATTCGGCTTGATGCGTCTATTGCGTTTCGCAATTTGTACGATTCTTGTAAATTTTTTGTATATTTGACTATTCAATTTTGCTTATGAAGCGTTTGCTTATATTCCTCTTTTTGGGTGTGTGCTTTGGTGCGTGCGGACACCGTTCGCAGCCCGTTGCGGTGTCGCAACCTGCGGTCTTTTTACCCATGCTTCCACCTGTGCAACTGGAAGGGGATGAGGTGGTTGACTATATGCGAATGCACTATTGGGATCGCTTTGATTTTGCTGATACGCTCTTCTTGAAACGGGTTGACACGACGCAGATGTTGGAGGCTTATGCCGCCTATGTGGCTCACTATCTGGATGCGCGCGAAACCTCTGCGTTGGATTCGCTCATGCGCAAAGCTTCGGTGTCGCGCCCGATGCTCGAATATTTTTGGATGCTGGGAGAGAAGGTTCTCGACGATCCAAATTCGCCATTGCGGAGCAGCGAACTTTACAGTGCGGTGTTGCGGGCGGTGTTGCAAAGCTCGTTTTTCGATCCATGGGAGCGTATTGCCCCCGAACACGACCTTCACATGGCGTTGCAAAATAGGGTAGGTCAGCCCTCTAACAACTTCACCTACACGCTTGCTTCAGGTGGACGAGGAACCCTCCATGGTGTGAAATCCGACTACGTGTTGCTCTTCATCAGCAACCCCGACTGTCCGATGTGTGCGCAGCTGCAACGCGAAATATCGGAGTCTCCGCTACTTAGTGAATTAATTGAACGTGGTGATTTGAAGGTGGTTATGATTTACACGGACGAGGATTTGACGGTGTGGCGCAACCACGCAACGGATGTGCCTGCGTCGTGGATCAATGGCTATGATCGAGACGGTGTGATTGGCGAAAACGCCTTGTATGATTTGCGAGCTATCCCGTCGATTTACCTGCTCGATCGGGCTAAGCGCGTGTTGGTCAAGGATTCGGCGAGCATTCCTGATGTGGAAAAAATGTTGGATGCGCGTTTGTGAGCGGGCGTATAAGTTTTGCTGATCGCAGTATAAAAATTTACGATCGAATTTATATAGATAGTTTCGTGCAAAGCGTTATCTTTGCAATACGAAATGAAACACTAACTAAAATTTAGAACAATATGGCAACAAAAAAATGGCGTTGTACCGTTTGTGGTTACATCCACGAAGGACCCGAAGCACCTGAGCAATGCCCCATGTGCAAAGTAGGAAAAGATAAATTTGTAGAGGTCGTAGAGCAGAGCGAAGGTCTTGCATTTGCTACCGAACATAAGATTGGTGACGCGAAAGGCGCCAGTAAAGAGTTGTTGGAGGGGCTTAGCAACCACTTCATGGGCGAATGCACTGAAGTTGGTATGTATCTGGCTATGAGCCGCCAAGCTGATCGCGAGGGCTATCCCGAAATCGCTGAGGCTTACAAGCGCTACGCTATTGAGGAGGCTGAACACGCTTCGAAATTTGCTGAGCTGCTGGGCGAAGTGGTTTGGGATACGAAAACCAACCTTTTCAAACGTATGAATGCCGAGTGTGGCGCGTGCGAGGACAAAATGCGTTTGGCGCGTATGGCAAAACAGGAAAATCTGGACGCTGTGCATGACACGGTACACGAAATGGCAAAGGACGAAGCACGTCACGGAGCTGGTTTCCAAGGTCTTTACAAGCGTTTTTTCGGTAAGTAAATCCTTTGGATCTGTATTTGAAAAAGGCTGACGATTGCTCGTCAGCCTTTTTCCGTTGAGAGGCGTCACTCTCTTGTGGCACAGTTACTTGCTGTGCGTGGTCGTGAATAAATTTAGCTTGTCGATCAACCATACGTAGCCTGTTTGCGCTGCGTGTGCGACCTCGTAGATGGTGCGAAGCTGGTCCCAAAAATGGTGGATCGCTTGACGGATCGAAAACCAATAGATCACCCATGAGAGCGCGGCGAAAAAGCTACCCGCGATCAAGGTCGCGGCGATTAATGAACCTGTGAGATAGGTCATCCATACGATTAATGCTATGAGCAACAGGAATATAGCTATGGCAGCTGATGCCCAAAATAGCAAAATCGAAGCGCATAAGTAGCTGCGCGGTGGGTGTTGATGCGTCATCACGTCGGAGGTTGATTACTCGTCCAGCTCACTCTCCTTGCACGGACAGCGAACTTTATCGATCTCCTCTTCGATGAAATTTTTAATCGAATTGCGCATATCGCGCCCCGATTGTGTGGTAAAAAGCATGGTGAGTGCCGAGCCGACAACGATGCCGCCAACCAACGAAATGATGCAAATTCCTGTGTTTTTCATAGCGCAAAATGTTTATGTGTTTTGTTTCGGGATGCAAAGTCCGCGCCAAATCATTATCTTTGCGCCATGAATTTCGATCGCACACAAACCGTCGCCTTCACGGGACATCGCACCTACGACGGAAGAGCCAATGCGGCTCTTTTGGAGGTGTTGCAACAACTTTATACAGAGGGGTTTCGCACTTTTATGAGCGGTATGGCGGTCGGTTTTGATCTGGCTGCTGCCGAGGCGGTCGAAGTGCTGCGCGCTGCGCACACCGATGTGCAACTACTTTGTGCAGTGCCATTTGTGGGGCAGGAGCGTCATTTTTCGCCAGCGGATCAGGTGCGCTACCGCGCTTTGCTTGCGCGTGCCGACGAGGTGATCTACGTGTGCGAGAGCTACTGCCCCGAATGCTATGCGTTGCGTAACAACTGGTTAGTCGATCGGGCGTCGGTTGTTGTGGCGTGGTATGTTGGTTCGGCTGGGGGGACGCGCCAGACTGTGCAGCGCGCACGTCGTGCGCAGTTACGCATCGAAAATCTATGGATCGACCCCCAACAAAAACTCCCCGGTCTGTAAGACCGAGGAGCTTGAAATAGAAAGCTGTAAAAAGCTTATTTCCAGTTCAGTATTTGATGAAAATCATAGGTTTCTGGATCGGGAACATACGCCTTTGCAGCTGCGTAGTCGGCGGGGGTGATCGCATTGAGAATGTTGTCGACCACCGAAGCAAACTTGTCGGATTTAATATCCACCAAGCGCGGCACGATCTTGCCCGTTTCGGGATCTTGCAGATCCTTGAGGTAGATAGGCGAGACATTGCCCTCCGAATCGACGTAAATCATGCAGCCTGTTTTGCCCTCTTTGAAGAGTTTGAGAACGCCGATGCCCAGCTCCGAGCAGTAGGTCAGATCGTAAGCAGTCGGAGTTTGGCAGCGAATTTCGTAGCCAATTTCCACGGGACGGCTCTTTACTTTGAGACCTAATTCCTTAATTTTCTTCTCAATCATCTCATTGAATATGTGCGCCTTAGATACTTTTCCGAGTTCTGGATGTCCATGCTCGTCATAGGTGAAATGCGCACCGCTCTTCTTGATTTCTTCGGGACTCAGCACGTGAAAAACGCCCTCCGAAATAATTGCTGCACCGTAGTCCATACCCATAACTTTTCGCTTGAGAATCGACGAAATAACCAAATTCACGATTTTATCAACCGTTATGGTCGTTTTGTCGAACATTTCGGGAATGATAATCATGGGGTAGTGGCACGCCTCGCCGATGCCAAATGCGAGGTGACCTGCGCTGCGCCCCATGGCTGCCAAAACGAACCAGTTGCCGCTCGTGCGGGCATCGACATAAACGGCACGGGCGATGACTGCGCCTTTGTCTTTTGCCGACTCGTAGCCGAAGGTCGGTGTGCCTTTGGGCAACGGAAGATCGTTGTCGATTGTCTTGGGCACGTGGATATTAGCAACTGGGTATTTTTTCTCAGAGAGAAATTTAGCGATGCGATTGGCTGTTGAAGCCGTGTCGTCACCACCGACGGTCACGAGTAATTTGACGTTGTTTTCGGTGAAAAATTTAAGATTGAAATTATTTTCGAAGTCTGCATCGGTGGGTTTGAATCGGCTCATTTGTAGGAATGAACCACCTTGGTTGAAGATGCCATCAGCCATCAAGTAGCTGATATCCACCATGCGAGGATCGGGATTGAAAAGTCCGGTGTAGCCTTCGTGCAGACCAATGACGCGGTATCCTTTGCGAAGGAATGTTTTAGCGACACTGCCGACTACGGTATTCATACCCGGAGCCGGACCGCCACCCGTAAGAATAGCAATTGCTTCTTTCATAGCGTTGAAATATTTTACATTAACCTAACCTAAATGTCGGAATCGACGCTGCAAAAGTAC
>JAVXFC010000054.1:0-10110 GCA_036658095.1 Alistipes sp.
AAGCACGTGTCATGGTGATATCTGCGTTCAGAGGCTGATCGTCTGACTCATACATGGCATGGTCATCTGGAGTGTCAATGTAAATTTGATTTTTGCCTTTGTAAGTATCCTCTTCAGACTTGTTACAAGCAAAAAGACATGTGGCTAATAATAGTAGCAATGTCGAGATTCTGAAATTTTTCATAATTTTCATAATTTAATATTTTGGTAATTTTTATTAGAAGCTGTTTGAATTTGTTACCGAAGTTATTTTAGAGCTATTTTTGTTTCTGTTTTTGTCCTGTAAATCCGATTTTAGCGAGCTAAATGAGGATTTACAGGGCGGAAACTGGGGCAAAAAGAGCCGAAAAGAGCGAGATTAATAAATTCAAAACAGCTTCTAAAAAAGGGGAACTCGAAAGCTCCCCTTTGTGTGCTATTCAATGGCTCGTTGTACACATTCGATGCCGACTTTGCGCAGCAGAGCCAACCCCTCCTCCGAACGGTACTCCTCGCAGTAGACCACGCGACGAATACCCGCCTGAATGATGAGTTTCGAACATTCGATACAGGGTGAGGCGGTGATATACAAAGTCGAACCGTCGCAATTATTAGCGCTTTTGGCAACTTTCAGAATGGCATTCGCCTCGGCATGCAGTACGCACGGTTTGGTTTTACCCTCTTCGTCCTCGCAAACATTTTCAAATCCCGAAGGTGTGCCGTTATAC
The DNA here is from genome assembly GCA_036658095.1 of Alistipes sp. Classification (GTDB taxonomy): domain Bacteria; phylum Bacteroidota; class Bacteroidia; order Bacteroidales; family Rikenellaceae; genus Alistipes. Next base: position 708 of record JAVXFC010000054.1, read on the forward strand.
CCGTCCGATATAATCATCTGGTTCTTAACGATTAGCGCCCCAACCTTGCGACGCACGCAATAGGAGTTCTCCGCCCAAATGCGCGCCATGCGCAGGTAGCGGATGTCCAACTGTCGCAGCTTCTCCTCCTGATAACCCATTGTTTACAAGCCCTTTCCGTGACAATTCTTATATTTTTTGCCGCTACCACAGGGACATGGATCATTGCGTCCTGCCTTTTTCTCGGCGTGCAGTGGCATTGGCTTCTGTTTTTCCGCCTGCCCCGCCTGCGCAGCAGCCTGCGTGCGCGAAGCCTGCAATTTGTTCACATCCACCTTAGCGTGCTGCTGCTGTTCACGTTGCATGGTCTCAGCATTGTTGTCGCGCACAGGAATATAGGATTTGTTGAGTACCGACAGCACCTCGCGGTTGACCTGAATCAGCATCTTCGAAAACAGTCCGAACGACTCAAATTTATAGATCAGCAGCGGATCTTTCTGCTCGTAGGTGGCATTCTGCACACTCTGGCGCAGATCGTCCATCTCGCGTAAATGCTCTCGCCACGCATCGTCTATGGTGGTGAACATCACCACTTTCGAGAATACTTTATAGATCTCCGAGCCGTCCGAATCCTTGCAACGCTGCAAGTTCACCGGCACATTGTAGCCCAAATGACCATTCGTGAGCGGGAAGTAGATATTCGAATCCATCTGCTCTTTCCGATCTTCATAAATGCGCTCCATGATCGGGCGCACGGTGTCGGAAGTAGCCTTCGCACGGCGTGCATAAACATCCTTTAAGTCCTTGACGATCAACTCTACCAACTCTTCATTCTTAGCATTTTCGAAGGTCGCAGCGTCGAATGTCGGCTCGGCAGCCACCTCGCGGATCAACTCCACGCGGAAATCCTCGAAGTCCAACGAACGATTAACCTCCACAAAATTGTCGGCATAATCGTACATGATGTTGTTCAAGTCGATCTCGATACGCTCGCCATAAAGAGCGTGGTGGCGACGCGTGTAGATCACCTCGCGCTGCGAGTTCATCACGTCATCGTACTCCAACAATCGCTTACGAATGCCGAAGTTGTTCTCCTCGACCTTCTTCTGCGCGCGTTCAATCGCCTTGGTCATCATGCCCGCCTGAATCACTTCGCCCTCTTTGAGGCCCATGCGATCCATCATGGCGGCAATACGTCCCGATCCGAACAGACGCATCAAGTCATCTTCCAGTGAGACAAAGAATTGCGACGATCCGGGGTCGCCCTGACGTCCCGCACGACCACGCAACTGGCGATCGACACGGCGGCTCTCGTGACGCTCGGTGCCGATGATCGCCAGACCACCCGCAGCCTTCACCTCTGCCGTCAATTTAATATCGGTACCACGACCAGCCATGTTGGTAGCAATGGTCACCTGTCCCGAACGTCCAGCCTCGGCAACAACTTGCGCCTCCAGTTGGTGTTGCTTGGCATTCAACACATTATGTTTGAAACCGCGCAAGTTAAGCATACGGCTCAATAGCTCCGAGATCTCGACCGAAGTGGTGCCGACCAACACGGGGCGTCCCTTTTCGACCAACTTAACAATCTCTTCGATCACGGCGTTGTATTTTTCGCGCTTCGTTTTGTAGATCAGATCTTGGCGGTCATCGCGAATCACGGAGCGGTTGGTGGGGATCACCACCACGTCCAATTTGTAGATGCTCCAGAACTCCGAAGCCTCGGTCTCCGCCGTACCTGTCATACCCGAAAGTTTGTGGTACATACGGAAATAGTTCTGCAAGGTGACCGTGGCGAAGGTTTGTGTTGCCGCCTCAACCTTCACATGCTCCTTTGCCTCAATGGCTTGGTGCAATCCATCGGAGTAGCGGCGACCGTCGAGAATACGACCTGTCTGCTCATCGACGATCTTCACTTTGTTGTCCATGACCACATATTCGACATCCTTTTCGAACATCGCATACGCCTTCAGCAGCTGGATCACGGTATGCACACGCTCCGATTTGATCGAGTAATCGCTGATCACCTCGTCGCGTTTCTTGGCTTTTTCTTCGAGTGAAAGGTTGCCCTTTTCGAGTTCAGCAACCTCGCTACCAATATCAGGCATGACGAAGAATCCGTCCTCGTTGAAATATTTCGACAACACCTCATGCCCCTTATCGGTCAGCTCGACGGAGTTCAATTTCTCGTCGATCACAAAGAACAGATCGTCGACAATTTCGGGCATACGGCGGTTGTTGTCAGACATATAGGTATTTTCAGTCTTCTGCAACTGCGCCTTGTTTCCCGTCTCGGACAGGAATTTAATCAGCGGTTTGTACTTCGGCAGACCCTTATGTGCGCGGTAAAGTTTCACGCCACCCTCATCGTTTTTACCCTCGGACAACAGCTGGCGCGCCTCGGCGAGCAGCCCCGTAGTGAGATTTTTTTGCAGGGTATAAAGATTCTCGATTGCGGGACGATATTGCTCGAAGAACTGATCGTCGCCCTTGGGTACGGGACCCGAAATAATCAACGGTGTACGTGCATCATCAATCAACACCGAGTCGACCTCATCGACAATGGCGTAGTGGTGCTTGCGCTGCACGAGGTCTTTGGGCGATGACGCCATATTGTCACGCAGGTAGTCGAAACCGTATTCGTTGTTCGTACCAAACGTAATATCCGCCATATACGCCTTGCGACGCGGCTCCGAGTTGGGTTGATGACGGTCGATGCAATCCACCGACAATCCATGAAATTCGTACATCGGTCCCATCCACTCCGAGTCACGGCGTGCGAGGTAGTCATTGACCGTCACCAAGTGTACGCCCTTCTTAGCCAGTGCATTGAGGAACACAGGAAGGGTTGCCACAAGGGTTTTACCCTCACCCGTAGCCATCTCGGCGATGCGTCCTTTGTGGAGTACCACGCCGCCAAAAAGCTGCACGTCGTAATGCACCATATCCCACTTCACGTCGTTGCCGCCCGCGAGCCAATGGGTGGCATAGATCGCTTGATCGCCCTCGATCGTCACGAAATCTTTCGTGGCAGCCAAATCGCGGTCGAAGCTATTTGCCGTGACTACCACCGTGTCGCTTTGGGCGAAACGGCGAGCCGTATCTTTCATGATAGCAAAGGCTTCGGGCAGTATCTGATCGAGTTTCTCCTCGATTTTCTCGTCAATACGTTTGGTTGTAGCGTCGATATCCTTCGATATTTTCTCCTTCTCCTCCAACGTAGTGGTGTCGAGTTCCAATTTTGCCTTCTGCTCGACGATGTGCGCCTCGTCACCCGCAATGAAGTCGGCGATCTGCTTTTTCAGATCGTCGCTGTGGGCGCGAAGTTCGTCGTTCGAAAGTTTTTCGATGGTTGGGTAGACGGCTTTGATTTTGTCTACGTAGGGCTGAATCTCTTTGCGATCTTTGTCGTTTTTCGAACCAAAGAACAACTTAATTAAACCGGTTGCTATATCCATATAGGTATGAATCTATTTATTTTAACTTCTTAAATCTTACAAAAATAGTGATAAATTTGTAATAAATCAATCTTCGGCGACGCTTTTTATTCGCCGACGCCCCACAGGACACTCCTCACACCGTTTTGGGGCGCAATATTCGGTGGATAGTTGAAGTAAAGCCTGCGATTCGAAGGCGTTACGCGCCATCACACCTTGTTCCTGCCAACGCCGCATATAGACATTGTCCTCCGCCTCGAGCCTTTCGAGCAGGGTCATGGCACGATCGCGCAGGGCATCACCCGACACCCGACTTCCGTAGGCATATTGCATGATCGCCACAAGGTTGATACCCAAGATATTCGATTTGAAAACGCCGATCCGTTTTGGAACCTCGAACGAACTCACGGCGGGCAGATAATGGGTACACCAATACTCCGATGCCTCCACCCGAAAGAGGTTCGCCACATCATCCGCGCGCCGACAAGCCAGCACCCTGTCCATGACAAATTCGTGACAGACCATGAAAGCTGCCGCCTGCGCCAGACGCAGCACAGGGTGGTTGGCAGGTTGCAGCCGCGTCAGATCCCACTCCGAAGCATCCATGGGTTCAATGTTGTATTTGGTGGCAAGATACTTGAAATCGCGACGCAGATCGAGCGTATATACGTCGTGTTCGTAGAGATCCAACAGCCCCGAACAGCCGAACATCAACGCCTCCACATTGTGCAACGAAGCCCGTTCGCGCAGTACCATGGCGTAGGTTACGCGTCGGGCGAGAGTCAGATAGGCGCGCTGATTGCGTTTATCGCCCAGCGTGCGGAAAAACATCAAGTAGAAAGTTTGATTCCAATTTTCGCCCGCCTCCACAAAGAGCGTTTGCACCGCGTTGTACTTACGTTGCAGACGATCATACACCAAATCAAGCACGATCTCGCTGCGATTCAGGCGCGGCAGGGCGGTCAGATATTCGCCACATCCACATATTTCTGTCCCCGCCAGCAGGCGGTTCAGCATACGCGTTTCACATTCAGCAACCATGTTTACAGCAGATTCAGCTCCAGCAGTGCCTCCTCAGACATCATACTTTTATCCCAAATAGGATCGAACGTAAGCACCACATTCACCTCCTGCACGTCGCGCACCTTCGCCACCTCGATGTTCACATCCTCGACCAACATATCCGCCATGGGGCAGTTGGGAGCGGTGAGGGTCATGCGAATGGTCGCTATGCCGTCGGGCGCAAAGTCAATTTCGTAGATCAGCCCCAAGTCGTAGATGTTGACGGGGATTTCTGGATCGTATATATTCTTCAGGGTCAGGACAATATCCTTTTCGACCCGTAAAATCTCTTCGGGTGTCATCGTCTTTATTTTGTTTCAGCTTCCAATTTACTCTCAAACGCAAGGGCGTAGAGGCGCATCTGTTTCACCATGGCAGATAGTCCGTTTGCGCGCGTGGGTGACAGGTTGGCACTCAGCCCAATCGTGTCGATGAAGTAGAGTTCCGTGTCGAGAATCTCGCGCGGCGTGCGACCGTTCAGCACGCGAATCAACAGTGCCACGATGCCTTTGGTGATGATCGCATCGCTGTCGGCAGCGTAGTAAACGCGCCCCTCGTCGAGCCGAGCATCGACCCACACGCGCGATTGGCAACCCTGAATCAGGTATGCCCCTGTGCGGTGATCGTCCGCAATGGCAGGCAGCGTGTCGCTCAAACTAATCAGGTATTCGTATTTATCGAGCCACTCATCGAACATCGAAAATTCGTCGATGATCTCCTCTTGTATTTTGTCCATTTGTCTTCAATTAATCGGTCATAAACCCTCCACAAAGGTACAATTTTTTCTTTTGACCGTTAAACGAATGCGAATGTTTTTCACGCACTATTTTGACCATTCAGCCGAAATTGTGCATTTATGGATGCGGCTTATCTCCCCGCGCCCACGCCAGCACATGGGGATTATGCACCTCCATGCCCAATTGAGCAGCACGCGCCAGAATGCGCTGCGCCAGCAAATGTTTACGCTCATCGGGGGCAAATCGGAAATACGCCTCCGCCGAGCGCACGTGCGGAGGATCGGTCAAGGGAAATTCGCGCATTTCAGGAATGCCGAAATCACTGTCAGGCAGCTCACTCCGCTCCTGCGAGGTGAGCCGATCGGATACTTTGTAGGTTGTCATACGCAACGAATTTTCTCGTCGAGCTACAACAACCACACCGCATCTACAATTTGATGTCGTAAATCTGAATCACGCCGATCAACTTCTCCGCCTCGTCGGTCACCAAGAGCGAAGTTACCTTGCTGTTCGTCATCTCTTTCTCCGCCGCGATCAGCTTCTGATCTGCATGAATGGATTTGGGGTTGCGCGTAGCAATATCGGCAGCTGTGATGTTGAAAAATTCAGCCTGCCGACGCTCCATGGCGCGGCGAATATCACCGTCCGTGACGATGCCCACAATCCGATCACCGTCACAGATGATGATCAGCCCCAAGCCACCTTTGCTAATGGTGTGGATCATCTCCGTTGCCGAGCAGTCGGGTGCCACAATGGGCAAATTCTCTTTGCGCATGACGTTCTCCACGGTCATCAGCAGACGCCGTCCGAGGCTTCCGCCCGGATGCAGACGGGCAAAGTCGATGCTCGTGAATCCGCGCATCTGCATGAGTGACACCGCCAAAGCATCGCCCATAGCGATCTGTGCTGTGGTCGAGGTGGTGGGCGCAAGGTGCAAGATGCACGCCTCCTCTTTGACCGCTACATTGAGGTGTATATCTGAGTTTTTCGCCAATGCCGATTCGGGATTTCCCGTCATCGAGATCAGCTTATTACCATTGGCGTGGATGAAGGGGACGATCTTCAGAATTTCGTCCGTCTCGCCCGAAAACGAGAGCGCCACCACTACATCCTCTTTCGAGATCATGCCCAGATCGCCGTGAAACGCCTCACCGGGGTGAAGGAAGAAGCTCGGCGTACCTGTCGAGGCGAGCGTGGCGGCAATTTTCCGCCCCACCAAACCCGATTTACCCATGCCCGTGATGATCGTTTTGCCTTGACCCGCGAGAATAATCTCCACCGCCTCGGCAAATTGATCGTCCAGCGACTCCTCTAAATCTTTGAGTGCCAGCATTTCGGTATGCACAGCTTGTCGTGCCACCTTCATGATCTGGGCTTTTGTTGTATTCGTCATCTTATAAAAGAGATTTTATCACCTGTTCCAAATCGTCGAGGTAGAGCATATTCGGACCGTCACTACGCGCATGGTCGGGATCAGGATGTACTTCAAAGAAAAATCCATTCGCACCAAAAGCCTTGGCAGCCAACGCCATAGCTGGCACAAATTCACGGTTGCCACCCGTCGTACCGCCCGAAGCTCCGGGACGCTGCACCGAGTGGGTGCAGTCCATGACCACCGTGGGGACGATCTTCAGCATATCGGGAATATTGCGAAAATCGACCACTAAGTTATTGTATCCATAGATGTTACCGCGCTCCGTCAGCCAAATATCCTGCGCCCCCGCCTCGCGCGCCTTCTCGCACGGGTATTGCATATCTACGCCCGACAGGAATTGCGCTTTTTTGATGTTCACCGTGCGCCCCGTCTTCGCCGCAGCGACCAGCAGGTCCGTTTGGCGACAGAGGAAGGCGGGGATCTGAATCACATCGACCACCTCGCCCACAGGTGCTGCCTGCCACGATTCGTGGATGTCGGTCAGCAGACGCAAGCCCCATTTCGATCGCACGTCGGCGAGCATTTGCAAGCCACGGTCGATGCCCGGACCGCGGAACGAGCCGATCGAGGTGCGATTTGCCTTGTCGAATGACGCCTTGAAGAGGATATCCACCCCCAAACGCGCATTTATAGCGGCTAATTTTGCGGCTACCGTGTCGAGTAGCTCCGCCGATTCGATGACACAAGGTCCTGCGATAAATAGCATATCTAATTTTATTTGAAGGTCAATTTTGAATTTTGAATTTTGAATTCAAGAACTCCTCGGCACGCGCCAAATCTTCGGGGGTATCAATGCCAATGGTCTCTATCTGCGAGATCCCCACGCCGATGCGGTATCCATTCTCGATCCAGCGCAGCTGCTCCAGCGATTCGGCTCGTTCGAGCGGCGACTGTGGCAGCGAGGTGACACGGTGCAAAACCTCCGTGCGGAAGGCGTACATTCCGATGTGTTTATAATAGGTGTGTTGCGCAAGCCACTCCTCGCGCGGCACGCCGCGCAAAAAGGGAACCACCGAGCGCGAAAAATACAAAGCGCACGACTGCGCGTCGAGTACCACCTTGGGCGAATTTGGATTTTCGAGTGCCGCCAATCCATCCTCCGCCGTAAAAGGCTTCACGAGGGTGGCAATATCGGTCGAGGGATTGTCGAAACAACGACAGATCGCCTCTAATTGCGAACGGTGGATGAAGGGTTCATCGCCCTGCACATTGACCACCACATCGAACTGCTCGCCCTGTTTGCAATAGGCCTCCCAGCAGCGATCTGTGCCACTTTTATGGTCGACAGAAGTCATCTCCGCCTTGCCGCCAAATGCCAGCACAGCATCGTAGATGCGTCGGTCGTCGGTGGCAACCACCGCCTCGTCCAACACCCCCGCCACCTGCTCGTAGACCCGCTGAATCACGGGTTTACCACCCAACAGCGCCAGCGGCTTGGCGGGAAAGCGCGTCGAGGCGTAGCGCGCAGGGATGATTGCAATAAATTTCATCAGTCTTCTCTATTTTTGCTCCAGCGCCAACCCCAGCACGTCCATATTGGTACGCACGTAGTGGAACGTCAGCCCATCCACGTATTCGGGTTTTATCTCGGCAATATCTTTGCGGTTCTCCTCCGAGAGGACGAGTTGCGTGATGCCAGCTCGCTTGGCGGCGAGGATCTTCTCACGCACACCGCCCACGGGCATCACCCGACCACGCAACGTGGTCTCACCCGTCATGGCAATGCGCTCGCGCACCTTGCGTCCCGTGTAGGTCGAGACAATCGAGGTGACCATGGTCACCCCCGCCGAAGGTCCGTCCTTCGGAATTGCCCCCTCTGGCACGTGGATATTAATGTCGTTCTGTTCGAACATCACGGGGTCGATACCCAGCTCCTTGTGGTGTGCCATGACCCACTCGTGGGCAATGGTTGCCGACTCCTTCATCACATCGCCCAAGTTACCCGTCAGGCTGATCTTGCCCTTGCCGGGGGTCAGCACCGACTCGATGTAGAGGATGTCGCCACCGACCTCCGTCCACGCCAATCCCGTCACAACGCCCACCATATCAGCTACTTCATACTCCTCTTTGAGGAATTTGGGCATTCCTAAAATTTTCTCGGTCTCTTTTTCGGTCACCTCGGGGGCAAACGCTTCGTCGAAAGCGATCTGCTTGGCACGCGCACGGGCGATCTTCGCCAAATGCTTGTCGAGCGAGCGAACACCCGACTCACGCGTGTAGCCCTCGATGATGTGTTCCACCACTTCGGGCGCTAACGACATCTCCTGCTCCTTGATGCCGTGCGCTTCGCGCTGCTTGGCAATCAGGTGGTCTGTGGCGATGCGTACCTTCTCCTCGATCAGGTAGCCGGGGATATTGATCATCTCCATACGATCGCGCAAGGCGGGCGAAATGTTGCCCACATTGTTTGCCGTGGCGATGAACAGCACCTTCGACAGGTCGTATTCCATGTCGAGGTAGTTATCATGAAAAGTTGTATTTTGTTCGGGGTCAAGCACCTCCAAAAGAGCGCTCGACGGATCGCCGTAATTACTCGACGTCACCTTGTCCACCTCGTCGAGGATGATCACAGGGTTCGACGAGCCACAACGCTTGATGGTCTGGATGATTCGTCCGGGCATGGCACCGATGTAGGTACGGCGGTGTCCGCGGATCTCCGATTCGTCGTGCAGACCACCCAGCGAGATGCGTCCAAATTTACGTCCCAGCGCCGCTGCCACCGACTTACCGAGTGAGGTTTTGCCCACTCCCGG
>JAVXFC010000055.1:0-9977 GCA_036658095.1 Alistipes sp.
CAGAGACAAAAATAGCTCTAAAATAACTTCGGTAACAAATTCAAACAGCTTCTTAGAAACAGCTTCTTAGAAAAGTTCGGCAAACTGCTCTGCGACCATTTTGCGCACCTCGCACACACCAATCGCAGTAGGAATAACTACGTGCAATTTGCCGTCCTCATTTTTCTTATCCTTTGCCACCGCCTTCATCAATCGCCTCATATCGACATTGGTAGTTATCGTAAAACCAAGTTGCTCAAATAGATGCACGATTCTATCGCCCTCCGATTGCGTCAGCACCCCCTGCCGCATTGCCGCCCGTACGATCATTGCCGTACCAATCGCCACTGCCTCGCCGTGGTTGGTGGTGTTCGAACATTTCTCGATAGCGTGCGCTAACGTATGTCCCAAATTGAGCTTCCGTCGCTCGCCCGCCTCGCGCTCATCGCGCTCGACAATGGCGACTTTGGCTCCAATCGCCGCGCGGATCAACTCGGTGAGCTGCTCCACATCGCCCCGCAACGTAGCATATGTCGACTGTTCGATATGCTCGAAAAGCGCCGCGTCGGCAACTACCCCCATTTTGATCATCTCAGCAAGCCCCGCACGAAATTCGCGATCGGGGAGCGTACGCAACAACGCGGGGTCGCTGACTACAAATTGCGGCTGAGTGAAAGTTCCAACCATATTTTTATAGCCGCCCACATTGACCCCATTCTTTCCGCCCACACTGGCATCGACCTGCCCCAAAAGGGTGGTCGACACAAAGCCAAAACGCACACCTCGCATATAAGTCGAGGCGATGAAGCCCGTCAGATCGGTCACAATACCGCCACCCACGCCGAGCAGAAAGGTCTGACGGTCAGCACCCATATCCACCAGTCGAAGATAGATCATCTCTACCGTAGTGAGGGTTTTGATCGTCTCGCCCGTACCGATCAAGATCGTCTCGAAAGGGGCGAGCAGCGCATGGTGTAACCGATCCACCGCGGCATCGGAGATCACAATAATGCGCCCCGCAGGCAACACTTCGGGCAGCACTTCGGAGGCTGCACCTATATATATTTTACTCTGTTGTTTGATGTTAAAGCTGCAATTCATAAAATTAACTTCTTAGGGATTAACAAATTTAGCATAATTTTCGTGATAATTTGTTACCTTTGCCCCATAAAATACACATTTCAATGCAAAAATTACGCAATATTGCGATTATAGCCCACGTCGACCACGGAAAGACCACGCTTGTAGACAAAATGATCCTTGCAGGAAACCTCCTGCGCGACAACGCCAAAACATCCACCGATTTAATCATGGATAACAACGATCTCGAACGCGAGCGTGGCATCACGATCCTTTCGAAAAACGTTTCGGTTATCTACAAAGATTATAAAATCAACATCATCGACACCCCCGGTCACGCCGATTTCGGTGGTGAGGTGGAGCGTGTCCTCAATATGTGCGACGGCGTGCTGCTGCTCGTCGATGCCTTCGAGGGTACAATGCCCCAGACCCGTTTCGTGCTGCAAAAAGCCCTTGCATTGGGCAAAAAGCCGATTGTGGTGGTCAACAAAGTCGACAAACCCAACTGCCGTCCTGAGGTGGTCAACGAGCAGGTCTTCGACCTGATGTTCTCGCTCAACGCCACGGAGGATCAGCTTGATTATAAAACGATCTACGGCTCGGCAAAGCAGGGCTGGATGTCGCACAAATGGAACGAACAGACCGACTCAATCACCCCGCTGCTGGACGCGATCATCGACGATATTCCCGAACCAGTCATCGTGGATGGAACACCCCAAATGCTCATCACCTCACTCGAATACTCCTCCTACACGGGGCGTATTGCGGTGGGTAAGATCACACGTGGCTCGCTCAAAGTCGGACAAAATATCACCCTCGCCAAGCGCGACGGTGTGACGCTACAAAAGACCAAAATCAAAGAGCTGATGATCTTCGAAGGTCTGGGCAAGAAAAAAGTAAGCGACGTACCTTGCGGCGAGATCTGCGCTGTGACGGGTATCGATGGCTTCGAGATTGGCGACACGATCTGCGACTGGGAGAACCCAGAGGCACTGCCACCGATCGCTATCGACGAACCAACCATGTCGATGCTCTTCACCATCAACAACTCTCCTTTCTTCGGCAAGGACGGTAAATATGTCACCTCGCGTCACATCAAAGACCGTTTGAATCTGGAGTTGGAGAAAAACCTCGCCCTGCGCGTTTCGCCCGGAACAACCGCCGATAGCTTCCTCGTCTTCGGACGTGGCGTGCTGCACTTATCGGTGCTGGTTGAGACCATGCGTCGCGAAGGTTACGAGCTTCAAGTAGGTCAGCCTCAGGTTATTGTCAAGGAGATCGACGGTCGCAAATGCGAGCCTATCGAGGAGATGACGGTCGACTGCCCCGAACAATATTCAGGTACCGTAATCGAGCTTGCCACCAAACGCAAAGGTGTACTCAAAGATATGACCACCAGCAGCGAGCGTACACGTCTCGAATTTGATATCCCCTCGCGTGGTATCATCGGTCTGCGTTCGAATATGTTGACCGCCACGGCAGGTGAGGCGATCATGACGCACCGTCTGAAGGGCTTCGAACCTTGGGTGGGCGACATCGAGAAACGTACCAACGGCTCGATCATCTCTGGTGAGTTAGGTACAGCTTTTGCCTATTCGATCGACAAATTACAGGATCGCGGTCGTTTCTTCATCGCCCCCATGGATGCTGTCTACGAGGGTCAGGTGGTTGGTGAACACACCCGCGCCAACGACATCACAGTCAACGTTACCAAACCCAAGCAGCTGACCAATATGCGCGCTTCGGGTACGGACGATAAATCGTCGATTGCACCTCCGAAAATTTTCAGTTTGGAGGAGGCTTTGGAGTACATCAAAGAGGACGAGTATGTGGAGGTAACCCCCCATTCGATGCGTCTGCGCAAGATCTTGCTGCACGAGATAGACCGCAAGCGGGCGTCGAAATAGTTCGCTAACGGCTGACAAACTGCGCAACACATAAAATCGAGAAACTCCGATCGCAGGATCGGAGTTTCTTATTTGCGGAGTGTGCCGAACGAAAGAATGTGCCACGTGACCCCGATGACCACCAACCCCAACGCCACCTGCGCCCACCACCACGGTGTGAGTAGCACAAAGATGCACCAGAGCATCGTCACCCACATCAACGTCAGCGAGACAATCTTGGCACGGAGAGGTATGGCGTGGTTTTCGCGGTAGTTGCGGATGTACTCGCCCAAATAGCGGTTGGCAACGAGCCACGCATACAATCGGGGCGATGAACGCACGTAAAGCGCCGCTGTGAGCAACAGAAAAGGCGTCGTGGGCAACAGCGGAACAAAAATTCCAATGACACCTAACACCAGCGACAGCGTACCGAGAAGGATAAAGAGGGTTTTCACACCGCGAAAATAGGTATTTAAACGTTAAAATTATTATTTTTTCCTAACTTTGTCTGGCGAAAAACTGCAAAAACAAATAACAACATACAATCATGGAGAAAAAAATCGGTATTGCCTGCGACCACGCAGGGTACGAAATGAAGGAATTTTTAGTCGGCTACCTCGACGCCAACAAGTGGGAGGTCCTCGACTTTGGCACCCACTCTGAGGAGCGCGCCGACTACCCCGACTATGCACATCAGCTGGCAGCAGCTATCGAGGCGGGTGAACTGGAGCGCGGCATTGCACTCTGCGGATCGGGCGAGGGGATGGCTATCACCCTCAACAAACACCAAGGCATCCGCGCTGGATTGGTGTGGGATCAAGAGATCGCCCACCTCATTCGTCAGCACAACAATGCCAATGTGATCGTGCTGCCCGCGCGCTTCATCACCAACGACCAAGCGATCGCGTTCATCGAGGAGTTTTTCGCCACCGAATTTGAGGGCGGACGCCACGAAGCTCGTGTAGCAAAGATCCCCGTAGCGAACTGCTAAATAACTTTTGAGAAGAATAAAATGGTCAGCCTCAATGATGTGAGGTTGACCATTTTTTGCTTATTTATGCCTTTTGCTCGTTGCCCTGCACGCTTGCTAACACGGTGTCGGCAAGGGCTTTGATGACCGAACTTTTGACATAGGTGCGTCGCACAGCAACGGCAATTTTGCGCGACGTGGCACCCTTCGCCAACATTTTCAGCCGATCACGATGCTCGGCAGGGATGTATTCGATCGCCATTTCGGGAATGATCGTCATGCACGCCGTGCAATCGACAATGCGCATCAGCGTGTCGAGCGACCCCGACTCGAAGGTGTAGTGCGAGGGCATATTGCGCTTCGCCTGACACAGTTCGATGATCTGATCACGCATACAGTTGCCTTGGCTCAAGATCACCAAATCTTTCAGATCAATCTCCTCGATACGGATATTGGACCGTTCGTAGAGTGGGTTGTTGGGCGAGACATAGGCGAAAAAGCGGTCGTTGAACAGCTCCTGTTCCACGATGCCATCGCCACACGTGCCGCCTGCGACCAGCGCTGCATCAATGCGATCGCGACGCAGGGCCTCGATGATATCGGCAGTCACCATCTCCGATATTTCCAACTCGACCTTCGGGAAGTCGCGCACAAAGGCGGGTAAAAATTTATGCAATAGGTAGGGGGCAATGGTGGGAATGATGCCCAAGCGTAATTTACCAGAGATTTCACCCTTCAACTCCGCCACCGACTCCTTGATGTAGTTATACGCCTTGATTGCCTCACGCGCCTGCGCCAGCACCACTTCACCCGCCTCGGTGGGGATCACGGGCTTCTTCGAGCGGTCGAGAAGGATGACACTCAACTCCTCTTCGAGCGACTTAACTTGCATACTGAGCGATGGTTGGGTGACAAAACAATGCTCGGCTGCAATGGAGAAACTGCCGCAGTTTGCCACGGCCAAAAGGTACTCAAGTTGGATGATTGTCATGATTGTAATTCTTATTTTGTAGGTCAAATGTATAAAAAAAAGCTATATGTACCAACTTTTTTGGTAAGACATGTATAATTTCGTAAGTTTGTAACTGGGAAAATATAGAAAAAGCAAAATAATGGGAAAAATCATATTGACAGGAGATCGCCCGACGGGCAGACTGCACCTTGGACATTACGTCGGCTCGCTGCGTCGCCGCGTCGAATTGCAAAATTCGGGAGAATTTGAGAAGATATTTATCATGATCGCCGATGCGCAAGCGCTGACCGACAATAGTGACAATCCAGACAAAGTACGCCAGAATATCATCGAGGTAGCTCTCGACTACCTTTCGTGTGGACTCGATCCTGCGCACTCGACGATCTTCATCCAATCGCAGGTGCCTGCGCTGTGCGAGCTGGCGTTCTACTACATGAACTTGGTGACGGTGGCACGTCTGGAGCGCAATCCAACCGTCAAATCGGAGATCCAGATGCGCGAATTTGGCAAGAGCATTCCCGTCGGATTCTACACCTACCCAATCAGCCAAGCGGCGGACATCACCGCCTTCCGCGCCACGACCGTCCCCGTGGGCGAGGATCAGGAGCCGATGATCGAGCAGACGCGCGAAATTGTCCATAAATTCAACACCGTATATGGCGCGACGCTCGTCGAGCCAGAGATCTTGCTGCCCGACAATGCAGCATGCCTACGCCTGCCCGGCACCGACGGGAAAGCCAAGATGAGCAAGTCGTTGGGCAACTGCATCTACCTCTCGGACACAGCAGAAGAGGTGCGCAAAAAGGTCATGACAATGTACACCGATCCCGGACATCTGCGCGTGGAAGATCCGGGCAAATTGGAGGGCAACACGGTCTTCACCTACCTCGACGCCTTCTGTCGCACCGAACATTTTGCCCAATACCTGCCCGACTACTCCACGCTTGACGAGCTGAAGGCGCACTACCAACGCGGAGGGCTGGGCGACGTGAAGGTCAAAAAGTTCCTTATTGCCATTCTTCAGGAGATGCTGGAGCCGATCCGCGCACGCCGTCAACACTTCGAGCAGAACATAGGCGAGGTCTACAAGATGCTCGAACGTGGCTCAGCAGAGGCACGCGAAGCCGCCGACAGCACCCTCAACGAGGTTCGCAACGCCATGAAAATAAACTATTTCGACGACAAAGAACTCATCGCCGCACAAGAACGACAATACCAACGCAACGAATAATTCGCCCAAAATCATGTCCTCATTCATCGGTCAATTAGGAAAATCGCTCTTGCGACCTGAGCGTAGCTACGCTTGGTTTCTGCGGCTCACACGCCGTTTGAGTACCAACCAGATGCTCATGCTGTTAGCGGTGGTCGTCGGTGTCTTAGCTGGGCTTGGAACCTACGTGTTCGAGGTGCTGCTCCACACGATCAAGAGTTGCCTAATCAACTGGTTCCCAGTTAATGAGGAGCATTTCCTGTTTTTAGTCTACCCCGCCGTCGGCATCATCCTCGCCACGCTATTCGTCAAATACATCGTCAAGGACAACATCTCGGAGGGGGTGACGCGCGTGTTATACGCCATGTCGAGCAAGGGGTCACGCATCAAATCGCACAACTGCTGGACCTCGGTGGTGGGCGGCGCAACGACCATTGGCTTTGGTGGTTCGGTAGGTCCTGAGGCACCCATCGTCCTCACGGGAGCGGCGATCGGCTCGAACGTCGGACGCCTCGCTGGATTGAACTACAAACACACCACGCTGCTGCTCTGCTGCGGTGCAGGTGCAGCCTTGGCGGCTATCTTCAAAGCCCCGATTACGGGCGTGCTTTTTGTCCTCGAAATTCTGATGTTGGACATCACAGCAGGCTCGATCATCCCGCTGATCATCGCCTCGGTGAGTGCCACCTCGGTGGCATTCATGCTGCGCGGCTTCGATCCTATTCTGCCCGTCACGCTGAAGGCAGCAGATGCCTTTCAGCTCAACCACATTCCGCTCTTCATCCTGCTTGGCGTGCTGTGCGGATTGATGTCCTACTACTTCACCACGGTCAACACGCGCGTTGGTAACGCCTTCCAACTACTTGACAATCAATACAAGAAATGGATCGCTGGCGGCATCATCCTCGGTGTGCTGATCTTCGTCTTTCCACCTCTTTATGGCGAGGGCTACGGCGGTTTCACGTCGCTCATGAACGGCAATGCGCACGAACTGTTCAACAATTCACTTTTCTACGCCTTCCGCGACATCGACTGGGTGATCATCCTCTTCATCGCTGCCACCATGTTTTTCAAAGTGGTCGCCATGGCATCGACCAACGCAGCAGGCGGCGTGGGCGGAACATTCGCCCCCTCGCTGTTCGTCGGCGCCTTCATGGGAGCGATCACCGCACTCGTTTGCAACTGGCTATTTGGCTGGGAGTTATCGCTGGTGTCATTCACCCTTGTCGGCATGGCAGGCGTCATGGCGGGCGTCATGAAGGCTCCCCTAACTTCAATCTTCCTCATCGCCGAACTTTCGAACGGCTACGGATTGTTCATTCCACTGATGATCACAGCGTGCATCGCCTTTGCGGTCGACTACTACCTCGACCCTGACTCTATCTACACCAAGCAGTTACGGCAACGCGGCGAGCTGCTGACCCACAACAAAGACCAGTCGGTATTCGTCTTTCTGAAGTTGGACGATCTGATGGAGACCGATTTTATGCGCATCAAGGAGAACATCACGTTGGGCGAAATTGTCCACATCATCTCGACGGCACACCGCAACATTTTCCCCGTGATCGACAACTTCGGACACCTGATCGGCGTTGTGCAACTCGATGATCTGCGCGAAGATATGTTCAAACACGAGAAGTACGGCACGCCGATTTGCGAATACATGATTCCACCCCCCGACACCATCCTCGAACACGAAGATATCCGCAGCGTGCTGCCCAAATTCGAAGACACCCACACGTGGATGCTCCCCGTGGTCGATCGGCTGGGTCGCTACAAGGGATTCATCTCCAAATCGCGAATCCTCAATGCTTATCGCGAACAGTTAGTGCGCATTACACAATAATTTTATGGAAAATACAACCTATCCTTGGGCAGATGAACTCAACTGCGCCGTCACCGTGTGCGACACCGAGGGCATCGTCCTCTATCAAAACGTCCACTCACGCGAGGTGAATGGCGATGTGCGCGGCACATCACTCATCCCCTGCCACAACGACCGCTCGCGCGGCATCATCGCTCGTCTGCTCGCCGAAGGGGGGACGAACGCCTACACAATCGACAAAAAGGGCATCCGTAAATTGATCTACCAAACCGTGTGGCGTCACGAGGGTACAGTCGGTGGCTTGGTGGAATTTTCGCTGGAGATCCCCGCCGAGATGCCCCACTACATCCGCGGCTAACCGCACCCCTTCGGAGGGGGGGGGTATTACGACTGCCCCTGCCTTTGGCTTGCAAACGGCACTCTGAAGAGAAAATAGCACCATAAAGAAACAGCCCCGATCAAAAAGATCGGGGCTGCATCGTTTATGATTACCGAGTTAGAAGCTGTTTAAGATTAATAAATTCAAAACAGCTTCTTAATTGACGGTCGGCAAGTAGGAGTAGTTATGCGAGTAACCGAGCATCTGTTTCACATAGTCGGTTGGATAGTTGACCTTCACATCAACCACCTTGCCGTCCTTCTCGACCAGCTCAAATTCGGGGTTCAGGAAACCACCATAAGGCTCAATTTGGAGCGCTGCATAGCGATCACGCACCTCTTTGTGTAGTGCAGGATCCACTTTCACCGCGTAGTTCTCGACCAGTGCCGCACCCGCTTTGTAGTCGCCTTCGGACTTGATGCGCTGCACCTCGCTGAGCATACGACCAAAGAGCTGGCGCAGCTTCTCGAAGTCGTTGATCACCACGTAGGTCTTCCCTTCGTTTTTCACCCACTCGATCACATTCTCCGCCTTGCCCTGCTCGTAGCACCACTCAGCAATGAGTTTACGGTTGCGCATATGCGACTCTTCAACATTCTTACCCAGCTCGACACGTGCGAGTTGCGTCATCAGACCTGTCGAGATATTGGTCATATAGGCAGCCTTCGAAACATCCAGCGAAGGGACTAACCCCAACTCAACAAGTTTCGGATCGCCCAAGTAGTAGAGGGCAAACAGATCGGCCCGCGCCTCTTCGAGGGTTGAGCCGTAGCTCTTCAGCTCGCCACCTTTGACCCCAGCAGCCAACTGTCCCGAACCGTGACCCAAACATTCGTGGAGGTCGGTGTGGAGGTCGCTACCCAATTTGCCATATTTCTCGATGCGCTCACGATCTTCGGCGCGGAGCATGAACTCCTCTTGGAAGCCATTGCCCTGTGCGGCACGGTCGTAAGCATAGGTAATATTGTCGATCGTGACCGACTTCGAACCATACTCCTTACGAATCCAATCCGCATTGGGCAGGTTGATGCCAATCGGGGTCGAGGGGAAGCAGTCGCCGCCCAACATCGCCACCGTGATGACCTTTGCCGAGACGCCGCGCACCTGCTTTTTCTTATATATAGAGTCCACAGGCGAGTGATCCTCGAACCACTGCGCATTTTCGGAGATGATCTCGGTACGGTGGCACGCCTCTTTATCCATAAAGTTCACGTTCGACTCCCACGAAGCTTTGCGCCCCATTGGATCGCCGTAACTTTCGATAAATCCATTTACAAAATCGACATTCGAGACCGTATCCTGCACCCACATGATGTTGTAACGATCGAATTCGCGCAGGTCGCCCGTTTTATAATAGGAGATCAGCGCGCCAAGGGTTGCCTTCTGCGGCTCTTTAGCCACCCCTTCGGCCTTCTCAAGCCAGTACACAATGCGCTCGATAGCAGGCGAATACATACCACCCACTCGCCATACACGCTCGACGATCGTGCCGTCGGGCTGTTTGATCAATTTCGAGTTCAGACCATAAGAAATCGGTGCGGGATCGTTCGGGACCACCTGATCAGCATAGAACTTCTCCGCCTCGGCTTCGGTCACCCCTTCGTAATAGTTGCTCGACGAAGCAGCAATCATATCCACACCTGCCGTCTGGTCGAGTTTGGGACGATAAAGTGTC
>JAVXFC010000056.1:0-9891 GCA_036658095.1 Alistipes sp.
CCAACTCCACCAAACCGCTCCGTTCGTCGCAGGTGCGTAGTTGCGCAGTGTGGTCGCCGTCGAGCGATTCGAAGCAGATTTCCGAGCCAGCCATGCCCTGATGTTTGGCGAAGAGCGCGAAGCATCGACCGCCATTACCGCACATCTCGCCCACCGAGCCGTCGGCGTTGAAATAACGCATGGAGCAGGCGCAGCGCGTGCTACGTCCGAGTAGCATCATGCCGTCGGCGCCGATACCGAAGTGTCGGTCGCACAACTTGGCAATCAATTTGCTCTCTGGTTCGAAGGCGTGATCGCGTACATCTACGAGGATAAAATCGTTGCCAGCACCTTGATATTTTGCGAAATTCAACAGCATGATTCGTTAGTTAATCGTACAAAAATAATAAAACTTCTAAAACTTTTACTACTTTTGTATATATTTTTACCAAAAGTTGATTTTTATGAAAAGTATGCTTTTCAAACATAGGTCTATTCGCAAATTTCGCCCTGCGTTGATCCCCGAAGAGGTGTTGAAAGAGGTGCTTGAGGCGGCCACGCGCGCTTCGACGTGTGGCAATATGCAGCTCTACTCACTCGTGGTGACGCGCGATGCAGCGCTGCGACGGGCGTTGTCTCCGTGTCATTTCAATCAGCCCATGGTCACTGAAGCTCCTTGTGTGGTGACGGTGTGCGCTGATGTTCACCGTTTTACGATGTGGTGCGAGCAGCGCGATGCCGAACCTGCCTATGATAATTTTGCGTGGTTTCTGAACGCAGCGACCGACGCTTTGTTGGCGGCGCAGAACCTTTGTGTCGAAGCTGAAATGCACGGGTTGGGCATCTGTTACCTCGGAACAACGCTCTACACGGCACGCCAGATTGTCGAGGTATTGGAGCTTCCGGCGGGGGTTATTCCGTTGACAACCATTGTCATGGGCTATCCTGCCGAGGAACCTGCGTTGACCGATCGTTTGCCGCTGAATGCGGTGGTGCATTACGAAAAATATACGGACTACACGGCTCCCGAAATTGACGAATTGTGGGCGGAGCGCGAAGAGTCGGAGCTGACGAAAGCGCTGTTACGTGAAAATCAACTGCCTAATTTGGCGCAGGTATTTACCCAAAATCGCTACCGCAAAGAGGACAACCTCGCCATTTCTAAATCCTATTTTGAACTACTTAAACAGCAAGGCTTTTTTAAGGACTAAAACAATGATTGCGAGGTTTGTGCGGGTGTGTGTAGTGGCGATTTTGGCGTGCAGTTGTTGCGCGTCTTGCAGCGTCACGCGCAAGATTCCTGCGGGGCAATACCTCGTGCATAAAGTCACGATCGAAGACGACAAATCGACCCCGCGCAACGAGCGGATTCGCACATCGGCGATGGAGCAGTATGTGCGCCAGTCGCCGAACAAACGCTTTTTGGGGATGAATCTCAGCTTGTGGATCTATGGACTGGCGAATCCTGAGAAGAAAAACGGTTGGAATAATTTCAAGCGTAAGTTGGGGCAAGAGCCTGTGTTGTTGGATAATAGCCTAACAACACAATCGGCAAAAAATCTGAAAATATACATGGATTCGAAGGGTTTCCTCTCCTCGCAAGTCTTCTTCGAGGTCGACACCCTTTCTCGTCGCAAGCGCGCCTCGATCACCTATCGCACGGTTCAGAATAAACCCTATCACATTGATTCAATAGCCTACGATTTTCGCGATAAGTTCCTTGAACAGATCATCTTACCCGACACCACCCATTCGCTGCTTCGCCGTGGCGAGATCTTCGACATCACGCGGCTCGATGCCGAGCGCGAGCGGATCACCGACTACCTTAAGCAGCGCGGCTACTTCAACTTCTCGGTCAACAACATCGAGTATGTGGCTGATACGCTCAATGACAAGCATTTGGTGGGGCTGACGATGATCATCAAGCAGTACCTCGTCGGCTACAACGAGCGGGGTGAGGCGGAGATGGAGAACAACCGCATCTATCGCGTGGAGCAGATCAACATCTTCTCGAACTACGATCCGAATACGGCACGCACCAACCCGCACTTTCGACAGGCGCTCGACACGCTCTACTACCGTGGTCTGAATGTGGTCTACGACGGCAAGCCCAACCTGCGTCCCAAGGTGTTGCGGCAGGCGGTGCCGTTCTATCCCAACTACGTTTACAATGCCGATCAGGTGACCCGCACCTATAACGAAATCATGTCGTTAGGCTACTTCCGTACCACCAAAGTCTCCTTCGTCGAACAGCCTCACGGCGTCGATTCGGCGAGCATGGTGACCTACATTGGTGCGCCGAGTGACACCACCCAAACACACTATACAAAAGAGGGTTACCTGCAATGTAATATCCTCTGCACGCCAGCCCTCAAGCAGAGTTTTAAGGTCGAATTGGAGGGGTCGACCACCGCGAGTTTCTACGGATTGAAGGCTACGGTGGGCTATCAAAATCGCAATATTTTCCGCGGTGCCGAGGCGTTCGACATCGCCTTCGTGGCGGGCTATGAATATGCCAAATCGACCGAGGGGGGCAAGCGCAACGCCAACGAATTTGGGGTGACAACGGGACTCTCCTTTCCGCGTTTTTTGCTGCCGTTCCACACGGGGCGGTTCCGCTCGGTGGTGCAGCCTAAAACAAAACTCGAATTTTCGATCAACTTTCAAGATAGACCCTACTACCGCCGCACGCTCTCGAGCATGGGCTTCACCTACCTCTGGAGTAACGCTCACTTCTCGTCGTTTTCGCTGCGCCCAATCGACATCAATGTGATTGATATGGGTTATTTGGACAAAAATTTCCTGCAAAATACCAACAATAAGTACCTCGAAAGTAGTTTTACGACGCAGTTTCTGGCGGGTTTGTCGTTTGGATACACCTACAACAATCAGCGTAAAAATCTGGAGGGCAACGCCACGCTGCTTCATTTCAATGTTGAAACAGTGGGCAACTTGGTCGACGGCTTGGCGCATCTCTTTTCGCACCCCGCTTCGGACGAGTCGTTCTATCGGATTTTCGGAATGCGCTATGCACAATATATACGTACCGATCTGAGTGTCAGTCGCAAAATTATGCTTGGCGACAAAGTTTCGGTGGTCGGACGTCTCTATGGTGGCGTGGTGATCCCCTATGGTAATTCGAACAGCATCCCTGCCGATCGACTTTTCTATGCGGGCGGTAGCAATGGGATGCGCGGTTGGGCGCCGCGCTCGCTGGGGCCGGGGGCGCAACCGCGCAAATCGGATGCCTATCCCATGCAGCTGGCTGACTTGAAGTTGGAGGCAAATTTGGAGCTGCGATTCCCAATTTGGGGCATCGTGCATGGGGCGACGTTCTTGGATTTGGGCAATATTTGGAATCTGCGCTCCGATCCTGCCAACTACCCCGAATCGACAGTTTTCTATGCCAAAACCTTCTATAAACAGTTGGCTTTCAACACGGGACTGGGGCTACGCCTCGATATTAAATTTGTCATTTTGCGCCTCGATTGGGGTATTCAGCTCCACAATCCAAACAACCCCGCAGGCGAACGATGGATCCATAATTTTCATTGGAACAATACGGCGCTCAACTTCGGTGTTGGCTACCCGTTCTAAGCAGTTTTTTATTGTGCTTTGGTCAATCCGCGCTCGGCAGCCAAACGCTCCATCAGGGCATAGGCAGCATCGTAGTCGTTCGGAATTTCGCCGTCCAAAATGGCATTTTTAATCACCTCTTTCACCTCGCCCACCTCGCGGCAGGGGGCTATGCCATAGACCTGCATGATCAGCTCGCCCGAAATGGGAGGTTGAAAATTGCGAATACGATCGCGCTCCTCCAAATCTTTCATTTTCGATCGAACAAGCTCAAAATTAGCCATATAGCGCTTTACTTTGGAGTCGATTCCCGAAGTGATATCCGCCTCGCAGAGCGTCATCAGGCTCTCCACATCGTCCCCCGCCTCGAAGAGCAGCCGTCGCACGGCGGAGTCGGTGACCATCTCCTCGGAGAGGATGATCGGGCGCAGGTGCAGGAAGACCAATTTTTGGACGAACTTCATGTGTTCGTTGAGCGGTAATTTGAGGTTGCGGAAGATGGCGGGGATCATTTTTGAGCCAGCCACCTCGTGTCCATGGAACGTCCAGCCGACCTTTGGATCGTAGGCTTTGGTCTGCGGTTTGGCGATGTCGTGCAGCACCGCCGCCCAGCGCAACCAAAGGTCGTCGCTCTTCTTTGCCACGTTGTCCAGCACCTTGAGGGTGTGGACGAAGTTGTCTTTGTGGGCGTGTTTACCCACGCGATCAACCCCTTTCAAACGATGCATTTCGGGGAATATGCGCTCCAAAAGCCCCGTCAACTCCAACAGTTCGAAGCCGATAGAGGGGAGGGGCGAGAGTATGATCTTGTTGATTTCCACAGCAATGCGCTCGCCCGAGACGATGCTGATGCGCTCGCTGTTGCGGTGAATAGCCTCGAAGGTTTCGGGTTCGATGTCGAAGCCTAATTGTGTGGCGAAACGCACGGCGCGCATCATGCGCAGGGGGTCGTCGGAGAAGGTGATGTCGGGATCGCATGGGGTGCGAATGATGCACTCCTCCAGATCGCTCATGCCGTCGAATGGATCGACCAACTCGCCAAACGTAGCATCGTTGAGCGACCATGCCATGGCGTTGATTGTGAAGTCTCTGCGGCGCTGATCGTCGTCGAGTGTCCCCTGCTCGACCTGCGGTTTGCGCGAGTCGGGGGCGTAGGATTCGCGTCGTGCGCCCACAAATTCGACCTCCACCCCTCCGCGCAGGCGCACCATGGCGGTACCGAAGGTTTTGAAGACCGAAACGCGGGTGTGTAGCTCGGCGCCCAATGCCTCTGCCACGGCAATGCCGCTGCCCACCACCACCACGTCGATGTCGGTCGAGGGGCGACGCAGGTAGTAGTCACGCACGTAGCCGCCGACCACATAGGCGCGCACGCCTTGCCGATCGACAATGCGTGAAAGTTGCCGAAAAACAGGATTCGACAGGGGTCCTGAGATTATTTCCTGAGACATCTTTTGTAGAGCGAAACCGTGTTTTCGAGTCCGTAATAGAGGGCGTCGCTGATGAGCGCGTGACCGATCGAGACCTCGTCGAGCCATGGGATGCACTCCACAAAGTAGTGCAAGTTATCGAGGTTCAAATCGTGACCTGCATTCAGCCCAAGACCTTGACGTCGAGCCTCTTCAGCTGCCACGATATAAGGAGCTATTGCCGCCTCGCGCCCCGTTGCATAGTCCCGTGCGTAGCTTTCGGTGTAGAGTTCCACGCGGTCGGCACCGCACGCCTTGGCGCCCGCCACCATAGCAGGTGTGGGGTCGACGAAGAGCGAGACACGAATGCCGCGCTCGTGGAAACGGGCGGTGACGGCAGTCAGAAATTCGCGGTGGGCGAGGGTGTCCCAGCCCGCATTCGAGGTGATCGCGTCGGGAGCATCGGGGACAAGGGTCACTTGTGCTGGTTGCACCTCGCAGACCAAGTCGATGAAGCTCGGAATGGGGTTGCCTTCGATATTGAATTCGGTGGTAATCGTCTGTTTCAGATCGCGCACATCGGCGTAGCGGATGTGCCGTGCATCGGGGCGAGGGTGTACGGTGATGCCCTCGGCGCCGAAACGCTCGATGTCGCAGGCGGTACGCACCACATTGGGTAGGTTGCCACCGCGTGAATTGCGGATCACGGCAATCTTATTGACGTTTACACTTAACTTTGTCATAAAATCGTTATATTTGCGATGTAAAGATAGTTAATTTTTCGTAACCTCACAGATGAAAATCATACTTTTTTCTCGCGCACGCGCTCCACACTCAGCCGATGAAGTCCGTCGTATTTTCGATGCAATGGATCGCTACGGTTTTGATTTTGCCGTCAACGAGGAGTTTGCTCCTGAGCTTACTGCTCTGACAGGACGCACGATAGCGGCTCAATCGGTCTATGGCGCTCAGGTGGGCGTGCAACCCTCCGAGGCGATCATGGTCTGCTACGGCGGCGACGGCACGCTGCTCGAAGGGGCGCACCGTTTGCGGGGTGCCGCGATCCCCGTGGTGGGGATCAATTCGGGGCATCTGGGTTTTCTGACCTCCACGCCGACCTCCGAGATTGATGAGTTGTTTGCTGACATAGCCGCGGCCAATATCCGCATCGAGCCGCGCACGGTGGTCGAGGTGGCGGGGGATTTCGCTCAGACGCCCGATTCGGTGCTGGCGCTCAATGAATTTTCGATCCAGCGTCACGGCGCGGGGATGATTGCCGTGGAGACCTATGTGGATGATCAGATGGTTGCCACCTACCGCGGTGACGGCGTACTGCTCTGCACCCCAACGGGTTCCACTGCCTACTCGCTCAGTGCAGGAGGCCCTGTGGTGGCACCCCAATGTGGCTGCTTGGTCATCTCGCCCTTAGCACCGCACAACCTGACGATGCGCCCCGTGGTGATTCCCGACACGAGTTGTGTGCGGATGTGTATCCGCGCCCGTCAAGCCGATGCTTTTGTGACCCTCGATGATCGGATCTACCCTGTACGCGAGGGGGCTGAGTTCACGATCCGCCGCTCGGCACACCCGATTTTTCTTGCTGTATCGCACAATATATCGTTCTACGACACGTTACGGAACAAGATGATGTGGGGTGTGGATATTCGAGGCGAGATGCAGGAGTAAAAGAGGTCGAATGGCGTGTGTTGAAGCTGCAAAATAACGGTTCTTTACCTATATATCATCTCGAATTGAATTTATTTCCCTATATTTGTGGCTTGTATGAATGAACGGAATCACATACCGCAACACGTAGCTATCATCATGGACGGCAATGGTCGCTGGGCAGAGATGCGCGGCAAGGAACGCTATGAGGGTCATGCTCAAGGTGTTGAACCTGTGCGTGCCGCCATTCGCGCTGCTGCCAAACATGGCGTGAAGTACTTGACGCTCTATGCTTTCTCGACCGAAAATTGGGGTCGCCCCGCCGAGGAAGTGGGGGCTTTGATGGAGCTTTTTTGCCAATGTGTGGTCAGCGAAACACCCGAATTGAAGGTGCAAGGCGTCGAGGTGCGTGTTGTGGGAGACCGAAGTCGCTTCTCGGACAAGGTGCGGGGTTACCTCGACCAAGCTGAACGGGAGACAAAAGGGGGCAAAACACTCACTTTGGTGTTGGCGTTGGACTACTCGTCGCGCAACGAAATCACCACGGCTGTGCGCGCGTTGGCGCACAAGGTGGCGGCAGGGCAGCTCAAGCCAGAGGCGATCACCGAACAGATGATCTCGGAGTCGCTTTGGACGGCGGAGATCCCCGATCCCGACTTCCTGATCCGCACCAGCGGCGAACACCGTCTGAGCAACTTTCTGCTGTGGCAGTCGTCCTACACCGAACTCTACTTCCCCGAGGTGCTGTGGCCCGACTTCACGGAGGAGGAATTTGGACGCGCACTGGACCAATACGCACGGCGCAACCGTCGTTTTGGACTTGTAAAGTAAAATATTGAAGATTAAAAAAATAGATGAACTATTTTCGTAAGATACTACTGATCGCGGCAATGTGCCTGCTGTCGCAATCGGAGGAATTACTCGCCCAAACCACCCAAACGGTTGACACTATGACCGTTGAGAAGGTTGAATTTCCGAAGGATGCACCGATGCTGGAGGGTCAGATGCCGAAGTACTATCGCCTGCGCGAGGTGCGCATTCATGGGGTGAAATACCTGAACAAAGAGAGCATCAAATCCTCAGCAGGGTTAATCGAGGGGGACTCTATCTTCCTGCCCAGCAGCTTCATATCGAACGTCATCAACCGTCTGTGGGGACAACGTCTCTTCTCCGATGTCAAGGTGGGTGCAACGATCGAGGGCGAGGATGCCGATTTGGAGATCTTCCTTCAGGAGCGCCCACGGGTGTACAGCTGGAATTTCGAGGGCGTCACCAAAAGCAAAAAGAAAGATCTGGAGGAGAAACTCAAGCTGCGTCGCGGTACGGAGTTCTCGGACTATGTGATCGATAAAAATAAAAAGTTGATCGCTGCCTATTGGTCGGACAAAGGCTTCCGCCACCCGCAGGTCGAGGCGCGCATCGACAACGATAGCATCCGCCCCAATGCCGTGAATGTCACCTTTGTGATCGACCGCGGTCCGCGTGTGAAGATCGGACAGATCGTCTTCGAGGGCAACGAACAATTCACCGATAAACGCCTGCGTCGCACCTTCAAAAAGACCCACCAGAAGAGCATCAACTTCATCCGAAGCACCAAATTCAAGGAGAGCGATTACAGCGACGACCAAGAGCTGTTGGTCGACTTCTACAACTCGCGCGGCTACCGCAACGCCACGATCGTCTCCGACTCGATCTACACCATCGACGCCAAACGCATGGGCATCAAGCTCAACATCTCGGAGGGTAACAAATACTACATCCGCAAGGTGTCGTGGGTCGGTAACTCGATCTACAACACGGACTATCTGCAAAATATGTTCGGCGTCAAAGCGGGCGACACCTACGATAAAAAGACGATGTACAAACGTCTGGGCATCGGTCGCGAGGAGAACCCAGAGGATATGTCGGTCAAGTCGCTCTACCAGAATGGTGGCTACCTGATGTCGCAAATCGAGCCGTCGGAGATCATCATCGGCGCCGATTCGATCGACCTCGAAGTCAAGGTGTTCGAGGGAAAACCCTTCTACATCAACGAGGTGAAAATCTCTGGTAACAACCGCCTCGATGACGACGTGATCCGCCGCGAACTCTACACACGCCCCGGTGAGCTGTACGACCGCTCGCTGCTCATGCAGACCATTCGCACGTTGGGTTCAATGCAGCATTTCAATGCCGAGTCCATCATGCCCGACATCCGCCCCGTGCGCACGTCGAACGAGTTGGTGGACGTGGGTTGGCCTCTCGAGGAGACTGCTTCCGACCAATTTAACATTGCTGGTGGCTGGGGATCAGGTACTTTCGTGGGTTCGGTGGGTGTGACGCTCAACAACCTTTCGATCAAAAATGTCTTCAAAAAAGGCGCTTGGCGACCCTATCCTATGGGGCAGAGTCAGCGACTCGGAATCACGGCACAAACCAACGGTACCTATTATAAAGCCTTCTCGCTGAGCTTCACCGATCCATGGTTGGGCGGTCACAAGCCCAATGCGCTCACCGTTTCGGCTCACTTTTCGGAGCAGAACAACGCCTATTATGTTTGGCAGAAGAGTACGCAATACTTCCGCAGCTATGGTTTTGTTGCTGGTTTGGGCAAGCGCCTGACGTGGCCCGATCCCTACTTCACCCTCTACGCCGAGCTGGGCTACGACCGCTATAAACTCAAGGATTGGGACTACTTCGTCATGAAGGACGGTACCTCGAACCTCTTCTCGCTCAAACTGGTCTTCGCCCGCAACTCGGTCGATCAACCGCTCTACTCGCGTCGTGGCTCCGAATTCAGCATCTCGGCACAGCTCACGCCCCCCTATTCGCTCTGGGACGGCAAGGATTATAGCGACAAAAACATGAGCGACCGCGAGCGTTACAAGTGGATCGAATTTCACAAGTGGCAGTTCAAAGGGCAGGTTTTCCAAGCACTGTCGCGCAACTCGAACCTCGTGTTGATGCTCAAGGCGGAGATGGGTTACCTCGGCTCGTACAACCGAAATAAGGTCTCGCCCTTCGAGCGTTTCGAGGTCGGCGGCGACGGTATGTCGGGCTACAATATATACGGTATCGACATCATCGGTATGCGCGGTTACGAAGACGGCGCACTCGACCCCTCGAACGACTACTCGCGCGCGTACAATAAATATACGGTCGAGCTGCGCTATCCCGTGATCCTCAAACCCTCGTCGACGATCTATGTCTTGGGCTTTCTTGAGGGGGGTAACGCCTTCGACTCGTGGCAGTCGTTCTCGCCCTTCAAGATCAAGCGCTCGGC
>JAVXFC010000057.1:0-9621 GCA_036658095.1 Alistipes sp.
GCTGAATCGTCTGACCTCGCGTTGCGGTCTGGGCAACAAGTACACAACAGCAACCATGGAGAACCTGATGCACGAGCGTCGCTGCGAGCTTTCGGGCGAGTTTACCGACCGTTTCATGGATCTCAAACGCTGGAAACAGTACGACAAACTCAACGCACTGCAATACGATCGCGTGCCTGCTGACAAAGCAAAGGCGCTGAGCGCGGACAATGCGCTTGTCGAGAAGGCTGCTATCTGGCCCGTAGGTGGTAAGACACGTAACTTCGAACCCGAATTTGACCTTGTATTCCCCTATCCGCCGCTCGAAGTCACTCAGGCCAATGGCAAACTGAAACAGAATCCTATCGGACAATAGTCCGCACTCTCTCAAAGCGTCCACCTTCGGGCGGACGCTTTTTGCCGATTCGAACCACGGACAGCCGCCAGAGGCTGTTGTCCGTGGTTACGGATTGGTTTTTTTGCACTTTCCACCTTGTGTCGGTAGCCTTTCGTCCGACCTAAAATAGAACGAAGGTAGCTCTACAATGCCTCGGATTTCATATCTTTGTAGGCGCATCTACAACCCCAAATTTGAATAAATAATAAAACGATGATAAGAAACCTCACTCTCACACTTTTAGCTCTGGCGGCAATCTCCTGCTCGCCCCAATCCAACGACCCCATTGCCTATGTCGACCCTTTCATTGGCACAGGTTTCCACGGACACACCTACCCGGGTGCCACCACCCCCTTCGGCATGGTGCAACTCAGCCCCGACACGCGCGCCAACAACTGGGACGCCTGCGCAGGCTATCACTACGACGACACCACCATAGACGGCTTCTCGCATACGCATCTGAGCGGTACGGGATGTGCCGATCTGGGCGATATTCTCTTCTACCCCACCCTTTGCGACACCTTGGTTCAGGGCGGCGCATACACCCCTCGCCCCTACACCTTCTCGCACGAAGATGAGCAGGCATCGTGTGGCTACTACTCCGTCAAACTGCCCACCGAGGGCATCGACGTCGAGCTGACCGCCACACCCCGCACGGGCGTACATCGCTACACCTTCCACAAAGAGGGTCCGCGACAGGTGATCATCGACTTGATGCACACGATCAGCGAAGAGGTGGTCGATATGCACGAATTGAACCAACCCACGCGCGACGAAATCACAGGTATGCGCCGCACACAAGGCTGGGTGGCAGACCATTCCGTCTACTTTGCAGCTCGCTTCTCCGAACAATTCAGCAACGTGCTGTTCATCAGCAATCGACAAGTGTTGCTCACCTTTGCCCCCGACATCAAGACGCTCACCGTGGCGGTGGGACTCTCGTCGGTCAGCGAAGCCAATGCCCTGACGAACTGCATGGACGAGGTCGGCGATTTGGATTTTGATGCCGCACACGAACGCGCAGTCGACAGTTGGCGCAAGGCGTTGAGCGACATCACCATCGAGGGTGGCACGAAAGAGGAGCGGATCAACTTCTACACCGCACAATACCACACCAAGCTCACCCCCAATCTGATGAGCGATGTCAATGGCGACTACCGTCGTCACGACCAGACCATAGCGCGCCTTCCCGAAGGCAAGGCTTACTACTCCACCTTCTCGTTGTGGGACACCTTCCGCACTTGGAATCCGCTGCAAACATTGGTCGACACCACGTTGGTCAATGATATGATTTGCAGTATGTTGGATATGTACGACGCCACGGGCGAACTGCCCATTTGGGCGTTGGCGTCGGGCGAGACACGCACGATGATCGGCTACCACGCCGTCTCGGTCATTGCCGATGCCTACTTGAAGGGCATTCGGGGTTACGATGCCGAGAAGGCGCTGGAGGCGATGAAGCACTCCTCGAACATCAACAAAAAAGGCTCGTCATACTACACCACACAGGGCTTCATCCCCGCCAATGTGACCCGCGAATCGGTCTCATGCGCCTTGGAGTATGCCTACGACGATTGGGCGATTGCCCGCATGGCGCAGGCAATGGGTCGCGAAGATGATTTCAAAACCTATACGCAACGCGCGCTGAACTACGTCAACATCTTCGACGGCGCAACGGGATTCTTCCGTGGACGCCAATCCGACGGCAACTGGTCAACGCCCTTCGACGAGTTTGTTTCGGGACGCGACTACACCGAGGCTACACCGTGGCAATATCGTTTCTTTGTGCCGCACGACGTGCATGGACTGGTCGAACTTTTCGGCAGTCGCGAGGAGTTCATTCAGCAACTCGATCGGCTCTTCACGCTCGAATCGAAAGAAAAAGGACCCGAATTAGTCGATATTACAGGTCTCATGGGGCAGTATGCTCAGGGCAACGAGCCGAGCCACCACATGGCATATCTCTATGATTATGTGGGTGAACCGTGGAAAACGCAGGAACTTACCCGTCGTCTGCTCGACGAGATGTATGCCCCGACACCCGAAGGCATCATCGGCAACGAGGACTGCGGTCAGATGTCGGCATGGTATCTCTTCACCAGCCTCGGTTTCTACCCCGTCTGCCCCGGCTCGAACGAGTTTGCACTCACCACACCGCTTTTCAAAAAGGCAACCATACAGCTCGCCAACGGCAAAAGCCTGACGGTCACCGCCAACAACCCGCGCCGCAACCATTACATCGAATCGGTGACCCTCAACGGCACCCCGATCACCACCAATTTCATCACCTACGAGCAGCTGATGCAGGGGGGTGAGTTGAACTTCAACCTTTCGTCAAAACCCAACCTTGAGCGCGGCACACAACCCGCCGCACAACCCTCATCGTTGAGCCAAGGGCATATGGTTTCAATTCCCTACACCACGCAGAACGTGAGCCTCTTCACCGAGCGTGTGGCAGTGGATCTGGCAACCAGAACCGCAGGTGCCGAGATCCGCTACACCCTCGACGGCTCGGAACCCACGGCTCAATCGACTCGCTACACCGCCCCCATTGAGATCGACAAGACACTGACGCTCAAGGCTCGCGGATTCAAAGCCGACGCCGCACCCAGTCGCACATTGACACTCAATGTCGAGAAAGCGCTCTTCATGCAACCCACGACGATTGCCGCCACGGAGCAAGGCGTACGTTACACCTACTACGAAGGCACCTTTGCCCATGTTGCCGATCTGACCGCTGCGGCGCGCAAATCGTCGGGTGTGATGCCCGAACCCTCGATCGCTGCGGCACCACAGCGCGACCACTTCGGCTACGCCTTCAATGGATTCATTCGCATTCCACAACGCGGAATTTGGGAGTTTGTCACCAAGAGCGACGACGGCAGCGTGCTGCTTATCGACGGTCGCAAGGTGGTCGACAACGACGGCTCACACGCCGCGATCTCAGCCACAGGACGCATTGCACTCGAAGCAGGCACCTATCCCTACACACTACTCTATATTGAGGATTACGAAGGGGAAGAGTTGTCGTGGGGTTGGAAAGCACCCAATGCAGCGGAGTTTACTCCGATTCCCGCCACTCAGTTATTTGTAAAATAAAAAGACGAAGCGCTATGAAACGACTAATTTTCATTTTCGCATGGCTGTCGCTGGCAGCTTGTAGTTCGGCCACCGAGCTAAACGTAATGACCTTCAACATCCGTCTCGACACCTCCGACGACGGTGTAAATCAATGGTCCAACCGTCGCGAACGGGCGGCAAAAGTCATCACCCTGCACGATATTGATATTTTCGGCACGCAAGAGGTGCTTGCCAACCAACTCAACGACCTGAAACAACGGCTACCCGACTACCAAGCCGTTGGTGTGGGGCGCGAGGACGGTGCCACGAAGGGTGAATACAGCGCTGTATTCTTCAAAAAAGAGCGTTTCACCGCCCTCGGCTCTGGGACATTTTGGCTCAGCGAGACCCCCGAAATTGCGGGTTCGAAGGGGTGGGACGGAGCTTGTGAGCGCGTAGCGACATGGGTTATCCTGCGCGATCGGAGCGGTGTGGAGGTGTTGTTCATCAACACTCACCTCGATCATGTGGGTCAAATTGCTCGCCGAGAGGGTGTTGCGCTGATCATCGAGCGCATCAAAACCTTGCGCGAGGGGCGTGCCGTGATCCTCACAGGCGATTTCAATGCCACCCCCGATTCGGAGGTCATTACCCACGTCATCGAGAGCGGCACACTGCTCGATAGCAAAGCCTTAGCCTCGAAGATAGCTGGCACCCCGTGGAGTTTCTCCGATTTTGGTGAAATTCCCGAAGCTCGTCGCCCTCTGCTCGACTACATTTTTGTCAGCAAAGATATTTGCGTTCAACGCTACGAGGTGCTGCCCCAACTGCTCGACGGTGGCTACCTCTCGGATCATGCCCCTATCATGGCAACTCTAAAATTAAAAAAAATAAAATAGCATCATGAAAAATATGAAAATCTGGCTGCTTCTTGCAGCCCTCTGTCTCTGCGGTGCTGCCGCAGCTCAACGTCCCATTTTGATCCATTCACACAACGACTACGCACAGCGCGTACCCTTCTATCAAGCGTATGCGCAACAGGTCTACTCGATCGAGGTTGATCTTTTTTTGGAGGAGGGCAAACTGCTTGTCGGACACGACCAAGAGGATTTGGACGACGATCGTTCGTTCGAAAAGCTCTACATCGAACCCATGGTGACGCTCTTTGAGCGCAACGAAGGACGTCCGTGGAGTGGCTCGGAGATGTTGTTGCAACTGATGATCGAGGTCAAATCGGAGACCGCACCCACGATGAAAGCCGTGGTGGATCTGCTGGCTAAATACCCGCAGGTGTTCGACCCCGCAAAGAACATCTACGCCGCACGTGTGGCGATCACGGGACGTATTCCTGAGCCAGAGGAGTTTGCACAATACCCCTCCTATGTGATGTTCGACGGCGACCCTGAGGTCGACTACACCCCCGAACAACTGCGCCATGTGGGACTTTTCAGCGCCAACTTCCGCAACTACACCCATTGGCACGGCAAAGGATCTATCCTGCCCGCAGAGCGTCAAAAGCTCAAAGAGGTGATCGACCACGCACACTCGCTGGATCGTCCAATTCGCTTCTGGGGCGCACCCGAAGGAGCGACGGTCTACCACACCTTCTACAACATGGGCATCGACTACATCAACACCGATCAGCCTGAGATCTGCGCCGCCTTCTTCAATGACTTCAGCAACAAGAACTTCCAGATTGGCGCTCGCAACGCCACCGCACCCGCTGTGACGGGGACAAAACGATTGGACAAGGCGACTAAAGATTTCAAAGGCTTTGCCAACGACAAACTCTACCTCTCGAAAGGGATCGACATCTACACACCGACCTACAAAAATGACGGTGCGAAGAGCAAGATCAAAAATGTGATTTTCATGATTGGCGACGGCATGGGGCTGTCACAGATCGTGGCTGCCACCTACGCCAACAAAGGGCTTACACTCATGGGGCTGAAGCACATCGGGCTGCAACAAAACACCCCCAAAGGCTCTTTCACCACCGATTCGGCAGGTGCGGGTAGCGCCTTGGCAACGGGCGAACGTCACACCAATCGCCACATCGCCATGGACGACGAAGGGAACAAGATTCTGTCGTTGAGCGACTTTTTCTTCGACAAGGGGCGCGCCGTGGGGGTCGTCACGTTGGGCAATGCTGCCGACGCAACTCCCAGCGCATTCTACGGTCATGCCCTCGATCGTGACAACTCCGACGAGCTGACCTACTGCCTTTTGGACGGTCGTCTCGACCTGCTGTGCGGCAGCGGAATCCGCGAATTTACCGAGCGCAAAGATGACATAGATTTGGTTGGTAACCTGTCGAAACAATACAACTTCGTCCGCTCGATCGACCAGATAAACGCCCAAAAAGGCAAGGTGATCTGCATCGACGAACGCATGGATGACATGGCAACGGAGGCGAGCCTCAACCTGCTGGTGGACGCCACACGCGCCTCGATCGCCAAGTTGCAGGAGCAGAGCGACAAAGGCTTCTTCCTGATGGTCGAGGGGGCGAAGATCGACTACGCGGGACACTCGCGTTGTCTGCCCGGTTCGGTGATCGAAACGCTGAGCTTCGACCAAGCAATTGCCGAGGCACTGCGCTTTGCCGACTCGAACGGGGAGACCTTGGTGATCGTCACCGCCGACCACGAAACGGGCGGTTTGACGCTGCTCGACGGCGATGAGCAGACGGGTCGCATCATGGGCTGCTACGTCACCGACGACCATACACCCATCATGATCCCCGTCTTTGCCTACGGCCCCGGTGCCGACCACTTCTGTGGCGTCTACCGCAATACGGAGATTGCACGACGCATTCGTGCGCTGCTTAAATAAATCGAGATGAAAAAACTACTCTTGCTCCTCTGCTTGGCAGGATGTGTGACGAACATCGTCGCGCAGGAGGGAAAATACAAGCTGCCCTACAAAAACACCTACGTCAAAGAACCCTTGGTGGCAGAAAATGAGTTCCGCGTTGCCAAACCGCAACGCATCGAGCCGCGCAGCTTTGCCGAGGCACGCAAGATGCTGCCCTCGCCCACGTGGCAGGGACACGACCAAGAGGTGGCGATGTACTGGCACGCATGGCAAATCGCCGTGGGCAACATTCGCCAACCCCAAGAGGGGTCGGGCTTTGTCTCGCCCTACCTCGACATCGCCTACAACGGCAATATCTTCATGTGGGACGCCTCGTTCATGATGATGTTCGCCCGCTATGGCTACCGCTACTTCCCGTTCCAACGAACGCTCGATAATTTCTATGCCAAGCAACATCCCGACGGCTTCATCTGCCGCGAGATCAAAGCCGACGGCGCCGACTGCTTCGAGCGTTACGACCCCACCTCGACAGGTCCCAACCTGCTGCCATGGGTCGAGTTGATGTACTTCCGCCAATTTGGCGACATGGAACGGCTGCACAAGATCTTCCCCGCGCTGTGCGGCTACGCCAAATGGTGGCGGCTGAATCGCACGTGGCCCGACGGCACCTACTGGTCGAGCGGCTGGGGTACGGGCATGGACAATATGCCCCGCGTGAAACCCCAATACAACCCGATCTACTCGCACGGGCATATGGTTTGGCTCGACACCAACCTGCAACAGATGCTGGTCGACGAGTCGCTGCTGCAAATTGGTTTTTACATCGAACGCTGGCAGGAAATTGAGGATTTGGAGGACGAGATGAAGCAGTTGCGCAGCTATGTGCAAACAAAGCTGTGGGACAACCAAACGGGCTTCCTCTACGATCGTTATGCCGACGGATCGCTCTGCACCACCAAAGGTATTGGCGCCTATTGGGCGCTGCAAACCAACGCTTTAGACTCGCAGCAGCTCAATCGGCTGGTGGCGCATCTCGCCGACTCCACCGAGTTCAACCGACCTCATCGAGTACCGTCGCTCTCGGCAGATCATCCGAAATACAACCCACTGGGACGTTATTGGCAAGGGGGCGTGTGGCCCGGCACAAACTACATGGTCATCGACGGTCTGAATCGCAAAGGATACACCGACGAGGCGCGTCAGATTGCTGAGAATCACTACGATGCGGTCTTCAAAGTGTGGAAAAATACGGGAACCTTCTGGGAGTATTATGCCCCCGAAAAAATCGAACCCGGATTCATGGCACGCAAGAATTTTGTAGGCTGGGCGGGGCTGCCCCCCATTGCGGTCTTCATCGAATACATCCTCGGCGTACAGTCCGACTATTCGGAGGGTAAGATCGTCTGGGACATCCACCACACCGAGGCACACGGCATCGACCGCTATCCATATGGACCCGACGGCGTGGTCTCGTTGCAGGTCAAAGCCCGCACCTCGACCGACCAACGCCCCGTGGTGAGCGTCACCACCAACGTACCCTTCGATTTGACCCTTCGGTGGGGGCAAGGACAGCACCACACGGTGCATGTGACGAAAAGTGGCGAAATAAAACTATAATCGAACAACATCATGAGAAAGATCATCACCTTGTTGTGTGCCATTTGCGCATGGAGCGCAACCCAAGCACAAGCACCCTCGCTGCATTTCACGAAAGAGGGGAAATTTAAGATTGCCCAGTTCACCGATATGCACATTGATCTGGGCAGCCCCGAAAGACGTGCCGAAGCCGAGAAAACAATCACCCAACTACGCACGATTCTTGAGACGGAACATCCTGATTTTGTCGTTTTCACGGGCGATATTGTCACAGGATCCCCCGCTGCCGAAGGGTGGCGTTGCGTGCTTGATGCCGTAGCCGAACGCCACACCCCCTTCTGCGTGGCACTGGGCAATCACGATGCCGAGCAGGATCTTTCACGCGCCCAGATCGCCCAGATCATCACCTCGTATCCGCTGAGCCTAAATACCTTGCACAACAACGAGCTGGACGATCGTGCGCTGACCGTGCTGCCCAACGGAGGCAACAAACCTGCGGCGCTGCTCTATTGTCTCGACTCGCACGACTACTCGAAGGTCGAGGGTGTCGATGGCTACGGCTGGTTCACCACAGAGCAGATTGCACGTTATCGCACTTGGAGTGAGCAGTTTACAGCCACAAATGGCGGCAAGCCGCTGCCCGCCATGGCCTTTTTCCACATCGCCCTGCCTGAATATGTGGCAGCATGGCGCAATCCCGAAAACACCCACACAGGACGCGCTGCCGAGGACGAATGTCCGGGGGCGTTGAATCCCGGTATGTTTGCCGCCATGGTCGCGAGCGGCGATGTGATGGGTATCTTCGTCGGACACGACCACGATATTGATTATGTAGTTGCCGAGCAAGGCATCGCACTGGGCTACGGTCGTTTTTCGGGCGACCACACCACCTATCACAACCTCCTGCCGGGTGTTCGACTGATTGTGTTGACCGAGGGCGCGCGCGGATTTGAGACGTGGATTCGTGAACGCGACGCTCGCAAAGTGGATCATGTGGAGCTGCGCGACGGAGCCATTCGAAAAATTAAATCGCAAAAATGATGAGAATTGGCGTAGATTTAGGCGGCACAAACGTCCGTGTAGGATTGATCGAGGAGCATCGTATTGTGCGACTGCTCTCGGAGCCTTGCAAATCTGATCTTCCTGAACAACAAGTGATTGACCACATAGCATCACTCATCGCGACGCTCATGACACCCGAAGTGACACAAATCGGGATCGGGGTGCCTTCGGTGGTCGATGCCGAGCGGGGCATTGTCTACAACGTGATCAGCATCCCCTCGTGGCGCGAAGTATTTCTCAAAGATCGCCTTGAGGAGCGTTTCAAAGTTCCCGTACACGTCAACAACGACTGCAACTGCTTTGCAGCAGGCGTCCACCGCTTTGGCGAGGCACGCGGCTACCGCAATGCAGTCTGTGTGGCTCTCGGCACGGGGGTCGGTGCGGGTATTGTGATCGACGGCAAATTGTACTGCGGACACAACACAGGAGCTGGCGAGATCGGCAGCGCACCCTACCTCGATAGCGATTACGAATACTATTGCAGCAGCCGTTTCTTCGTGGGACACGGCACCACAGGACACAAGGCATACGAGCTGGCAATGACGGGTGATCCGTTGGCGCTGGCGCTGTGGCGCGAATTTGGCAATCACGTCGGCGACCTGATGATGCTGATTCTCTATGCCTATGATCCTGAAGTGATTGTCTTGGGTGGGAGCATCGCCAACGCCTTCGATTTCTTCATGGAGTCTATGAACGAGCGACTGGAACAATTC
>JAVXFC010000058.1:0-9524 GCA_036658095.1 Alistipes sp.
CGAATCCCGAATCTTTGCGAATGTTCTGAATGCGATTAATCAACTCACGTGCCACACCTTCTGCGCGCAGCTCATCGGTCAGGGTGATATCAAGTGCCACGGTCAGCTTGCCCTCCGAGGCGACCAGCCAGCCCGGCATATCTTCCGAGGTGATCTCGAAGTCGGCGGGGGTGACGGTGATCTGCTCGGCACCCATGTCGAGCAGGGTCTGCTCGGCGGACTCCACCTCGGCGATGCGCTCCTGCGAGAAGGTGGCGGTCAGGGCGGCAATCTGCTTCATATATTTGCCATACTTCGGGCCGAGAGTTTTGAAGTTGGGTTTTATGCGTTTGGTAATCAGCCCCGTGGTCTTCTCGATCAGCTCCACCTCTTTGACGTTCACCTCGTTCAACACCAGCCCTTTCACGGCGTCGATGTGTCGCTTGGTTTGGGCGTCGAGTACGGGGATCAGGATCTTGGTCAGTGGCTGACGCACCTTGATATTCACCTTGCGGCGTAGTGCCAAGACCAGCGATGAGATGCGCTGTGCGAGCGACATCATCTCCTCCAATTCGCTCTGGATGAGCGAAGTATCGGCGGTGGGGAAGTCCGACAAATGCACCGATTCGGTGGCGTGACGTCCACTCAGGGCATTCAGGTCGCCGAAGATGCGATCGGAGAGGAAGGGGGCGAAGGGGGCCGAGAGCATCGAGACGGTCTCCAAACAGGTGTAGAGCGTCTGGTAGGCAGCCAATTTATCGTCGTTCATGCCGCCGCCCCAAAAACGTTTGCGGTTCAGGCGCACATACCAGTTCGAGAGGTTCTCGCCCACAAAATCCTGAATGGCACGTGCCGCAGGGGTGGGGTCGTACTCTTCGAGCGAGCGGGTGACCTCGCTGATCAAGGTGTTGAGTAGCGAGATGATCCAACGGTCGATTTCGGGACGTTGTGCGACGGGAATTTCCGCCTCACGTCCTGTGAAACCGTCCACGTTGGCGTAGAGGGCGAAGAAAGAGTAGGTGTTGTAGAGTGTGCCGAAGAATTTACGGCGCACCTCATCCACCCCCGCCTCGTCGAATTTGAGGTTATCCCACGGCTGCGAGTTGGCAATCATGTACCAGCGGGTTGCGTCGGCACCATAGGTGTCAAGAACGGCGAAGGGATCGACGGCATTGCCCAACCGTTTGGACATTTTGTTGCCGTTTTTGTCGAGGACAAGTCCGTTCGAGATGATATTTTTGAAGGCTACCGAATCGAACAACATCGAGGCAATGGCGTGCAGCGTGAAGAACCAGCCGCGTGTTTGGTCGACACCCTCGGCGATGAAGTCGGCGGGGTAGAGCGTTTTGAACTCCTCGCCGCTGTGTTCGAAGGGGTAGTGCAGCTGCGCATAGGGCATGGCGCCCGAATCGAACCACACGTCGATCAGATCGCTCTCGCGCTTCATCGGCGCCCCTTTGGGCGAGAGCAGCACGATTGAATCGACATAGGGACGGTGCAGGTCGATGTTGTGGGTCGAGTAGTTCTCGTCCGACAGATCGCCCACCTTGAAATTTTTGTAGGGATTTTCGCTCATCAAACCCGCCTCGACCGAGCGGTCGATCTCGGTGATCAGCTCCTCAATCGAGCCGATGCACTTGATCTCGGCGTAGTCCTCGGTGGCCCACACGGGCAGCGGTGTACCCCAAAAACGCGAGCGCGATAAGTTCCAATCTACCAGCCCTTCGAGCCACTTGCCAAAGCGCCCTGTGCCGGTCGATTCGGGCTTCCAGTGGATCGTTTTGTTCAGCTCGATCATGCGATCTTTCATCGCCGTGGTGCGGATGAACCACGAATCGAGCGGGTAGTAGAGTACGGGTTTGTCCGTGCGCCAGCAGTGGGGGTAGGAGTGGGTGTGTTTTTCGATCTTGAAGACCTTATTTTCCGCCTTGAGCATCACCGAAAGATCAATGTCGAGGGTGGTGTCGTCGGGCGTAAGGCGCTCGTCGAAGGCATTTTTCACGTAGCGTCCAGCGTAGAGATCGTACTTTGCGGTGTCGATGTTATTTTTCACGAATGCCTCGTCCAGCTCCTCCGTGAGGAAGAACTTACCCGTACGGTCGACCATGGGCTGATTTTTGCCCGCCTTGTCGACCATGAACAGCGGCGCGATACCTGCGGCGCGTGCCGCGCGGTCGTCGTCTGCACCGAACGTGGGGGCAATATGCACGATGCCCGTACCGTCGGAGGTGGTGACAAAGTCGCCTGCGATGACGCGGAAGGCGTCACCCAAGGGCTTCACCCACGGCAGCAGTTGCTCGTAGCGGATGTCCACCAACTCGCTGCCGCGCCACGTCTTGGCGCACACTTCGTAGCTTCCCTCCATTTTCTTTGTGAAATAGGCAGGCACCAAATCGCGCGCCATGATCACGGTCTGCGCCTCGTCGGTGTAGGGGTTGCGGCACTTGACCTTCACATATTCGATTCCTGCGCCGACCGCCAAAGCGGTGTTCGAGGGGAGTGTCCATGGGGTGGTTGTCCATGCCATGAAGTAGAGCGTGCCTTGCACATCCTCGAAGAGCGCTTCGCTTTGGGGCGTGCGCACCACCTTGAATTGTGCCGTGCAGGTCGTGTCTTTCACATCACGGTAGCAGCCGGGTTGGTTCAACTCGTGGGTCGAAAGTCCCGTACCCGCCGCGGGCGAGTAGGGTTGAATGGTGTAGCCTTTGTAGAGTAATCCCTTGTCGAAGAGCTGTTTGAGCAGCCACCACAAGGTTTCGATATATTTATTGTCGTAGGTGACGTATGGATCGTCCATGTTGACCCAGTAGCCCATTTTGCGGGTCAGCTCCTCCCACACACCCGTGTACTCCATCACCGCCTCGCGGCACGTGCGGTTGTACTCCTCGATGGTGATTGTGCGCCCAATTGCCTCCTTGGTGATGCCGAGTTTTTTCTCGACTCCCAACTCCACGGGCAGTCCATGGGTGTCCCAGCCCGCCTTGCGGTGGACGCGGAAGCCGCGTTGCGTTTTGTAGCGGCAGAAAACGTCTTTCAGGGTGCGCGCCATGACGTGGTGGATGCCCGGCATTCCGTTCGCCGACGGAGGCCCTTCGTAGAAGACAAACGACGGGTTTCCTTCGCGAGTGGAGATGCTCTTGTGGAACGTGTCGTTTTTGTCCCACTCCTTCAGCACGTCGGCAGCTGTTGCTGCCAAATCAAGACCTTTGTACTCTTTGAATTTCATATAATCAATCTGCTAATTGTCCGATAAGCAGCAAAGGTACAAAAAATAATGGAAAAATAGTTCGATTACTTTTTTGGTAGATAGAGCATGAAGCTCGAGCCACGTCCGAGCGTTG
The DNA here is from genome assembly GCA_036658095.1 of Alistipes sp. Taxonomy (GTDB): domain Bacteria; phylum Bacteroidota; class Bacteroidia; order Bacteroidales; family Rikenellaceae; genus Alistipes. The sequence continues at coordinate 3,321 of JAVXFC010000058.1, forward strand.
ATTTCACCTCGACGTGTCCACCCATTTGCTCGGCAAGTTCCTTGCAAATGGCAAGCCCAAGCCCCGTGCCTTGGGCGAAGGTATTGCCTTTGGCGAAGCGTTCGAAAATGTGAGGAATGAAGTCTGGCGAGATGCCAATGCCTGTGTCTGATACGGTGATTTCGATCTGGTCTTCATGCGCCTGCAACTGAAGGCTAATTTCGCCCTTGTTGGTGAATTTTATGGCGTTGCTCACAAAATTGGAGAGAATCTGTACGATTCCTTTGCGTGTGGTGGTCAGGTGACACTCGCTCAGGTTGGTGGTGGTGAGGATTCGCACCTCTTCGGGCAGCTGTGGCGTGAAGGTATTGGCGATTTGCTGACAGAGTTCGATCAGATCAACATCGGGTTCTATGGTGAGTCTCATTCCCGCCTCAAGGGTCGAAAGGATCAAAATATCTGAGACAATTTGCAGCAGCAGCGTGTTGTTGCGACGGATGATCTGGATGTATTCTTGGCGCTCCTGCTCATTTTCTGTTTCGTCCATCAGCATCTCCGAAAAGCCTACAATGGCATTCAGTGGGGTGCGTATTTCGTGGCTCATGTTTGCCAAAAAAGCCGATTTCAAGCGGTTTGCCTCCTCGGCACGTTGGCGTGCGGTGATCAGCTCGGTGATGTCGTAAGAGATACCGATCATGTTGCGCGCCTCGGTGGAGTTTTTCGTGTCCGTACAGATCAGGGTGGTTCGTGTCCACGAGGTCGAGCCGTCGGCATGGATCACGCGCAACGTCTCGTCGAGAGAGCTGATTTCGCCACGCTTGAATTGCTCCAGTGCGTGTTGCATGAGTTGCTGATCGTCGGGATGTAGGTGGCTGTAAACACCGACGATTTGATCAATGGGGGTGTTGATTGCCTCTCCGTAGTTTTCGTTCCACACACCCTGTGCGAAACCTTGCTTTGTGTTGAGATCGTAAGTGGCATAACCCACACGTGCAAAGGAGGAGATGTGATGAAACATATCCTCGAATTGCGCAACTCGATTGCTTTTGATGTTGAATTGCGTGTCGTCGATGCAGATAATCAGTATGTTGCTGGGCTTTCCTTGGTGGTTGTAGAGAAAACGGATGCGCACCGAGCAGTCCATGGTGTCGTTGCGTGTCGATTTGAAGAAGTTGTTGGTGTACGCAAAATTGTAGGTCATCGTAAAGTCGGCCTCGCGTCCGTGGCGCAACTCCCTTTTGGCTGATTCGGGAATATTGGGATCGTCGAACAAATTCACCCCGATCAGCTCTTGGGAGTGGGTGCAGCCGAACATCTCGATCCACTTGGCATTGACCTTGATCAATTTGCCCGATGTGTCGTGGAGCGAAATGCCCGCGGGAGTGTGTAAGAAGACGTTTTGTAGCAACTTCTCTCGATCGGCAAGGGTGCTGTTCGCCTTGGTGGTCTCGGTGATGTCGAAGAGCAAAATGACGATTTCCGAAGGATCGTCGGGCGTATTGTAAACATAGTTGCGGCACGAGCATTTGGATATAGGTGCCGTCCACTCCATGTGGTAATGCCCTCCTGTGGGTATATGGGATAGATAATCAACGTGATAAAGGATTGCTTCATCCACATCGCGCGCGGTCTTTCCGATGAGTGGTTGCAGATCGCGTCCGATGATTTGGCTGGCTTTCTGGTTGATGTTCAGAAACAGATAATCGACGGCTTGGTTCTGTTGATCGTAGAGTAATTTGAGTCGGAAATAGCCGACAGGCATTCGGTTGAGCAGCTCTTCGGCGTGTTTGTTTTCAGCCAAAGTGGCTTGATAATTACTCATTAACGTCAAGATCTCGATATCCGTTTTGGCGTAGGTGGGAACCAACTGGATGATTCCCGTCAGAATCGGGATTCCCGTTGTGGGGTTGTACTCTTTGTGCGAGAGGGTGACGCGCAGCCACTGTTCGCCGCTGGAAAGCTGTATGGGAAAGCGTTCGTCGAGCGTTTCATTTACCTTGATCGAGGCACATTTAGTAAAAAGATGATCGCGGAAATTTTTGTGTATCATGCCTGAAAATTGCTCCACAGGAAGCTCATTGCTGGGCAAATGTAGCAGGTCACACATGAAATCCGAAAAATAGATTATGCGGCTCGTGAAATCGATTTTCCACCAACTAATCTTGGCAGCGGAGAGCAGTTCTCTAAGTGGAGCGTTGGAAGGGTCTGTGGTGGATTTCATAGCGTGGGTGGGTTTGGTGTGTCGGTTTTTGTTAATTTGCGGAGGATGCGTGCGGGGTTGCCCACAGCAAGCGAGTCGGCAGGAATATCCTTGGTGACCACCGCCCCTGCGCCGATCACCGAGCGTGCGCCGATGTGTACCCCCGGACAGACGATCACCCCACCGCCCAGCCAGCAATCGTCGTCGATTGTGATGGGACGACCCACCTCGCGCGAAGTGGCGCGCTCGGCAGCATCGAAGGGGTGGTGTGCGGTGAGTAGCTGTACTTTAGGGGCAATTTGGCAACGACGTCCGATGCGAATAGGGGCGAGGTCGATGAAGACACAGTCGAAATTGATAAAGGTGCCTTCGCCCACGGAGATCGTGTAGCCGTAGTCACAAAAAAAGGGGGCGCGAATGAAGCCCTTCATTTCGGGGCATAATTCACGTAGGGTAGCTCGGTAGGCTTCGTCGTGGTCACACAACGTAACATTCAGTCGATGTGTGAGACGCGTGGCGCGACGACGATCCTCAGCCAACTCAGGGTCTATGGGATTGAACCACTCCCCGGCAACCATTTTTTCTTTTTCTGTCATACCTCTTCATCTCTTTTTTTTGGAAGGCATCCTCACCTCCACTATTCTAAGAATTTGGGCTATTCGAAGCTTTGCATCTCGATCAGCTTGGCATAAATGCCGTTGTGCGACATCAGCTCGGCGTGTGTGCCTTGCTCCGTGATGTGTCCGTGGTCGATGACGATGATCTTATCGGCGTTGTGTATCGTACTCAGTCGGTGGGCGATGACGATCGACGTGCGCCCCTCGAGCAGGGCATTCAAAGCGTCCTGCACCAGTTTTTCGCTCTCGGTGTCGAGTGCCGAAGTTGCCTCATCGAGGATCAGAATCTCTGGATTTTTCAGCACCGCGCGGGCAATCGAGAGGCGTTGTCGCTGTCCGCCCGAAAGTTTCATGCCGCGGTCGCCGATGTTTGTGTCGTAACCGTCGGGACTCTCCATGATGAAGTCGTGGGCGTTTGCCACCTTGGCAGCAGCGATGATCTCCTCGCGGGAGGCACCCTCGCGCCCCATGGCGATGTTGTTGCCGATCGTGTCGTTGAACAGCACGGTGTCTTGTGAGACGACGCTCATATGGGCGCGCAAACTCTCCTGCGTGTAGTCGCGAATGGAGATGCCGTCGATCACGATCTCGCCGCTTGTGGTGTCGTAGAAGCGCGGGATCAACTCGCTGAGGGTCGATTTACCGCCGCCCGAAGGACCCACCAATGCCACGGTCTGCCCGTGCAGGATTTCGAACGAAATGCCGCCAATCACCTCACGGCTCGATTCGTAGCTGAAATGCACGTCGCGGAACTCGATTTTGGTTTTCAGCCCCTCCATGATTTTGGCGTTGGGGCGATCCTCAATCTCGGAGTTGGCATCGATCACAGCGAAGATACGTTCGCCTGCGGCGATGCCTTGGTTGATATTGGCAAATTGCTCGATGAACGATCGCACGGGGCGTGTGAGCTGCGAGAAGGCGGCAATGAAGGCGACGAAACCCGCCGCGCTGAGCGATTTAGACATGACCAGTGAGCCGCCGAAGACGATCAGCACCGAGACGGTGGTGATGCCAAGGAACTCGCTCATTGGCGAGGCCAACTGCTGGCGGCGCGCCATGGAGAGCATCAGGCGCGAGAAGTCGGCATTGAAGGCTGCAAACTTGTTGCGGATGTAGCCCGTGGCGTTGTAGCTCTTGATCACCTTGATGCCCGAAAGCGACTCGTCGAGTACGCTGACCATGTCACCCATGCGCTCCTGACCTTGCATGGCGGGGTGGCGCAGGCGTTTGACGATGCTGCCGATGATGAGCGCTGCCAAAGGCAGGAAGAGAATAGCAAAGAGTGATAACTGCCATGAAATGCCGACCATAAGCACCAAATAGCCAATGATTTGCAGCGGATCGCGGAAGGCGACTTGCAGCGTGTTGGTGATGCAGAATTGCACCACCATCACATCTTGTGTGATGCGCGACATGATGTCGCCCTTGCGTTGCTCGCTGAAGTAGCCCGCATTCATGCCGACCACCTTGTTGAACATCTCGTTGCGCATACGTTGCAGTGAGCGGGTACGCATATTTTCGACCGTCCATGCGCTCATGTAGCGGAAGACGTTGCTCAGCAGATTCATGACAATGGTGATCGCAGCGAGCAGGATGAGCATCTTGGACATCAAGAAGTCGGTGCCGAAGAGCGTGGTGTAGATGTAGCTCATCCAGCTATCGACCGACAGGTCGAAAACGGAAGCGCTGGTTGGCATCTCGTAGATAGCGTGGAACGTATAGCCATCCATGAACATGGTCTTCATGATCGGGATGATCATACCATAGTTGCAGGTGTTGAAAATGGCGTAAAAGAGGGCATAAAAGAAATAAGGGATTGCGTATTTGGCAATCGGGCTGGCGAAACCTAATAATCGAATATATGTTTTGAACATAGTAGGGTCTATTTGTATTTGAGGAATATCTCAACAAAGATAGGAAAAGGAATTTACAAATTGCACCTTTCTGTGCCACATTTCATACTTTTTATACAAAACCCCCGTTTTTTGTCTCGATGAGTTCGTCTGAAAGGAAAAAATGAATTTTTGCTTTTTATTTCCGACGGCTTGGCGATGACAAGTTATCAACAATCTATCAAAGAGAAAATAAAATAGGCAAAAAAACGTTATCTTTGCAAAAATAAATATATATAAGTATGAAATGGGTGGCTCTTTCTGTGAGACGAAACGCTCAATCACGGAAATGGAGTGTGGAATGTATGTGCCGAGCCGCCGCAATTAAATTTGTATTATGAGTAAAAGAGATAAAGTGGAGACAATTGAAATCGACGATTTGAACGCACTGCCCGAATTGCTGGACGGCAAACATCAGATTATACCAATCATCACAGGGGGCGACGAGCCAATGGCTGAGGTCGAAATCCCAGAGATCATCCCGATTCTAACCCTGCGCAGTTCGGTGCTGTTTCCCGGTGCCATCACCCCGATCACCGTGGGCCGCGACAAGAGCATCAGCTTGGTGCGCGCGGTCAATGCCGAAGGGGGCATCTTGGGCGCTGTACTCCAGAAGCAGAGCGACGTGGAAGACCCTGCACCCGACGATATGTATAAGGTCGGTACGGCGGCACGGATCATCAAGATCCTCGAAATGCCCAATGGCAACTTGACGGTGATCCTCAATGGGTTGGAGAAGATCGAGATCACGGAATATGTCTCGGTGGATCCCTACTTCAAGGCTCGGGTCACCCCGCTGCGCGATGCCGTTCCCGACATGAAAAGCATCGAATTCGAAGCCTTGGTGGACTCGGTGCGCGACGTGGCGCTTAACATCATCAACGTCTCGCCCAATATGCCCAAAGAGGCGGCTTTCGCCATTAAAAATATCGACTCCAAACGGGGAATCATCAACTTCATCTGCTCAAATTTGGAGCTTTCGGATGAAGATCGCCAAGCCCTGTTGGAGGCTCCCGGTTTGTTGGCTCGCGCCCGCAAATTGCTGGAGATCTTGATCCGCGAGCAGCAGCTTGCTGAGCTGAAAAATCAGATTCAGGAGCGTGTGAAGTTGGAGATCGACAAGCAGCAGCGCGACTACTACCTGCAACAACAGATGCGCACCATTCAAGACGAATTGGGCGAGGGTGGCGATGCCGACATCGAGAAGATGCGCGAGCAGGCGAAGACCAAAAATTGGTCGAAAGAGGTGGGTGAGACCTTCGAGAAAGAGCTGGCGAAGCTCGAACGGCTGAATCCCGCCGTGGCTGAATATTCGGTGCAAATCACCTATTTGCAGTTAATGCTTGAGTTGCCGTGGGGCGAGACCACCAAAGATAATCTTGATTTGTCAGCCGCTCGCGAGCGGCTCGATCACGATCACTTTGGGCTGGACGAGGTGAAAGATCGTCTGATGGAACACTTGGCGGTGATCAAACTCAAGGGCGACCTGAAATCCCCGATCCTCTGCCTCTATGGA
>JAVXFC010000059.1:0-9364 GCA_036658095.1 Alistipes sp.
GCCTACATTTACTTTCCCTACTCCGCACTGAAAGTTAATAGACGTATTTTGATTCACCCGTGCTGTCAGGAGTAGCCCTCCATAGTCCCACCGCCCCTCTCTGGACTGTCGTGCCATGCCCATGTTGTCCACCCTGAACCCGCTATCGGGGTTCTGCACCATAAGAACCGTATTCGTTGGCGTGGTGATCATTCCCCCATAGCTACCATTCACCGAAGAGTAGACCAAGCCGTTGCCGAAGATCTTCGAGTTGGTGGAGGAGGTACCCCAGTTAGCGGTAACACTCCCCGTAGCGGTTTGCTTGATTGAGACCGACGAAAGAAAAATAATTGGCAGAATGTTTGTAAGTACATAATAAAGTACTTATATTTGTACTCAAATAAAAAGATAGGGTTATGAAAACAGCTAATTTTACCGAATTGAGAAATAATCTCAAAAGTTTTCTCGACGGAGTAATCAACAATAGTGAGCCACTGATTGTACATCGCTCGGGAAACGATAGCGTGGTGGTGATCTCTTTGGAGGAGTACAATGCCATTAAGGAGACGGAATATATCCGTTCGTCGCCCGCAATGGTGGATATTATACACAAAGGCGAAAAAGAGATTAGAGAGGGCAAAGGCACCAAAATCAATATTGACGAGTTATGGAAATAATCCTGCTCGAACAAGCCCTGTTGGATGTTGAATATTGGCGACGCTCTGGCAACAAAGCGATCATGAATAAGATAACCGCTTTGCTGCAAGACATGGCGCAACATCCATACACGGGCATTGGTAAGCCTGAATCTTTACGTTACGACCTGTCGGGCAAATGGTCTCGGCGCATCAACTCCGAACATCGAATCATATACAGCGTACACGAAGAGTTGATCGAGGTCTACGTGCTTTCTATGCGCTACCACTACACAAAGTAGTCCGAATATCGTGGAATCTGTATAACTGCCCAAAAGAAGGGCAGAGAAAAAAAGCCACCCCGAATGGAGTGGCTGAAGAGTTAGAGGTCGTGCGAGAGTGGGGCAGGGACCACCTGCGAAGTGTCGAAGTCGCCCCAGCGCTCGGCAATGGAGTCGATGGTGGCGAAAAGTTCGGGAATATCGGTCAGCGTGACCAGCTTGAGCCGTGTGGGTTTGAAGTCGGGCAGCCCCTTGAAGTAGTTCGATAGGTGGCGGCGCATCTCAACGATGCCGACATATTCGCCCTTGATCTCCAGCGATTTGGCGAGGTGTTCCTTGGCGATAGCCACCCGTTCGAGAACCGTGGGTTGTGGCAGCTCTTCACCCGTGAGCAGGTAGTGGCGCACCTCGCGGAAGATCCATGGACGCCCGTAGGTTGCGCGCCCAATCATCACTCCGTCCACCCCGTAACGGTCGAACATCGCCTTGGCTTTGGCACCTGAATCCACATCTCCATTGCCGATGATTGGGATGTGAATTTGCGGGTTATTTTTCACTTGCCCGATGAGTGTCCAGTCCGCCTCGCCGCGATACATCTGGGCGCGCGTGCGACCGTGGATCGTCAGGGCTGCGATGCCCACATCCTGCAAGCGCAGGGCGATCTCCTCGATGTTTTTCGACTCGTCGTCCCAGCCCAAGCGGGTTTTGACGGTCACAGGCACCGGTATTGCTTGAACGATTTGACGGGTCATCTCGACCATGAGTGGCACGTCGCGCATCATGCCCGAACCCGCGCCGCGTCCTGCGATTTTCTTCATCGGACAGCCGAAATTGATGTCCACCAAGTCGGGATGCACCGCCGCCGCCATGCGAGCTGCCTCGACCATGGGTTCGATTTGATTGCCGTAAATTTGGATTCCCACGGGGCGTTCGGCATCATCTATGCGGAGCTTTGCCAACGACTTGGCGGCGTCGCGGATCAGTCCGTCGGCGGATATAAACTCGGTGTAGACCATGTCGGCGCCGAATTTTTTGCACATGAAACGAAACGAAGGATCGGTGACGTCCTCCATGGGGGCAAGGAATAGGGGCTGCGCACCTAACTCTATATCGGCGATTTTCATGGTTCGTAAGCTGATTTGTTGCGCAAAGTTAGTTGTTATTCCGCAATAAAACGTTAAATTTGTACCAAAATTACAGGTATGATGAGCATAGAAGACTTTATTTCGAAGGTGGTTTATCGTTCGGCGGAGGCACTTTACGGTGCAATCGAAGAGGGACAATTACAGATACAGAAGACCCGCAAGGAGTTCGAGGGCGACTACACGTTGGTCACCTTCCCGCTGCTGCGTCGCAGCCGCAAGTCGCCCGAAGCCACTGCCACCGAAATTGGTGAGCATATCGTGGCGTCGGAGGGCGAAATAGCGTCGTTTAACGTCATCAAGGGCTTCCTGAATTTGACCCTCAGCCCCTCGTTTTGGGCGGCGCGCTTTGCCGAAATGGCGACCGATACCCACTTCGGACAGGCTGCCCCGACGGGTCGCACGATCATGATTGAATATTCGTCGCCCAACACCAATAAACCGCTCCACTTGGGACACATACGCAACAATTTGTTGGGTTACTCGGTGGCGCAAATCCTCCAAGCCAATGGACACCGCGTGATCAAGGCGAATTTGGTCAACGATCGCGGCATCCACATCTGCAAGTCGATGTTGGCATGGCAGCGCTTCGGCAACGGCGAGACTCCCGCCTCGACGGGGATGAAGGGCGACCACTTGGCGGGCAAATATTACGTCGAATTTGACAAACACTATAAGGCTGAAATTCGCGAACTTATGGCGCAAGGTCAGAGCGAGGACGAGGCGAAGAAAAATGCCCCGATCATCTGCGATGCCCAAGCCATGTTGCGCCAGTGGGAGGCGAAAGATCCCGCGGTCTATGCTTTGTGGCAGACGATGAACGGCTGGGTGTACGAGGGCTTCGATGTGACCTACAAGGCGTTAGGTGTCGATTTCGATAAGGTCTATTACGAATCGCAAACCTACTTGCTCGGTAAGAGCATCGTCGAGGAGGGGTTGCAAAAAGGGGTCTTCTACCGCCGCGATGACGGCTCGGTGTGGATTGACCTGACCGCTGACGGGCTGGACGAAAAGTTGCTACTTCGCAACGACGGCACGTCGGTCTACATGACGCAGGATCTGGGGACGGCATTCCGTCGTTTCGAAGATAATAAGCTCGACGAACTGATCTACGTGGTGGGCAACGAACAGAACTACCACTTCCAAGTGTTGAAGTTGGTTCTCAAGAAGTTAGGCTACGCGTGGAGTGACCACATCACCCACCTTTCATATGGCATGGTGGAGTTGCCCGAAGGCAAGATGAAGTCCCGCGAGGGGACGGTGGTCGATGCCGACGATCTGATTGCCGATATGGTGCGCACGGCGCGCGAGATGTCGGACGAGCTGGGCAAACTCAACGATTGCACCGAGCAGGAGGCTACGGCGATCTCGACTATGGTCGGCATGGGGGCGCTCAAGTACTTCATACTCAAGGTCGATCCCAAGAAAACCATGCTTTTCGATCCGCGTGAGTCGATCGACTTCAACGGCAACACAGGTCCGTTTATACAATATACCCACGCGCGTATCTGCTCGATTTTGCGCAAGGCGCAGGAGGCGGCGATCGACTTCGACGGTGCTGCCGTGCAGACCGACTATCTGCCTGAGGAGATTGCGCTGGTCAAGCTGTTGGCGGACTATCCGTCGGCGGTGGCTGCGGCGGGTGAGAATTGCGCCCCCTCGATGGTGGGCGCTTACGCCTACGAGCTTGCTAAACAGTTCAATGGCTACTACCACGACCATTCGATCCTCAAGGAGGAGCGTGCCGATGTACGCCGTATGCGGTTGCAGTTGGTGCAGCAGGTGGCTCGCGTGATCCGCACCTCCATGGCGTTGCTGGGCATCGAAGTGCCTGAGCGGATGTAGCTCACACAGACCTATTTATAGGCGGAGATCTCTCGGTAGAGGTCTCCGCTTTTGTTATGGTACGAAACTTGCGTGAGGGGAGTGCAGGAATTTAACCAACACTATTTTAGCGTGAAAACAATACTCTTTATCTTTGCTCTGCCCTTTGCGTTGTGTGCCGCAGTCGGCGCAACAGCCCAAAACTCAGCTACGGCTCCCAAGACGGATACCGTGATTCTATCGAAAACGATCGACGGCAACTACAAGGTGTGCCGCTATGTGGTGCGCAGTGAGTCCGATGAGGGCTATGCGCTTCATTTCAAGATCAATACCGCGCAGCTAACGCCGCAGTTAGACGGCAATAATGCGCAAATGGAGGCACTTGCCGCCTTCCTTGGTGCGGCAGATCGTGACTCGCTGATGCACGTGCGTGCGGTGACGATCACGGGCTACGCCTCGCCCGACGGCGTGGTGGCGCAGAACAACCAGTTGGCTGCCCGTCGCGCGCAGAGCCTCATGGCGTATGTCGATCAGAAGTTCGGTTTGTCGAAGCGTTACAAGGTGACCACGGCGGCGGTGGCTTCGGATTGGTCGGCGGCGCGGGCAGCCATTGCAGCGTCGGAGATTCCGCATAAGCAGCAGGTGCTGACGATCATCGACCAGCGCGATGCAGCCCCCGCTAAAGAGCATAAACTCAAGGCAATGCCTACTTCGTGGCGTTACCTGACGGCGCATATCCTGCCGCCGATGCGCTATGCCGATGTGATGATTGACTACACGCGTGGGCAGTTGGTGGTGCAGCGTACGCTGATCACTCAGCCGCAAGCTGCCCCTGTGGTGGTGCAAAAACAGGGGTGCTGTTGCGTAGGATATGTGGTTGACGATATGGGCGTTGTGGTCGAAATGCGCGATGTGGATGTGGATTTCAAAGAGAAAATAGATTGCTCGAAGCGGCGTGGCTGCAAGGATAAAATCGAATTGAAGGAGAAGACGCGGCATCGTGGAGGTCGAAAATAGTCCTATTATGGGGAGTTCGAGGGGTTCGAACTCCTTTTTTTAGCTCCAACGCACCATAATCCAAAAGGTTTTGTTATCTTTGCCAAACGAAAATTTTATAAATATAAATAGTATGGCAAATTTAAGAAATTTGAAAAAGGAGATCGACTACCGTCTGGAAGAGGTCGTCTTCGATTGTGATATGGCTATCTGCTTTCAACCTTCGAAAGAGAAGGAGATCTTTGATATCATGCAAGAGGCGGTTGCTGTGCGCAATATGCTGTTCGAGAAGGTGAGCAATCCTGCTGAACCCCACAACACATCGTTGGTACACAAGCACTTCGTTGCTCTGCGTGTTGAGATGGTGGAGTCGTATGGCAAGTTGTTCGAAAAATTAAGCACAATTATCAAATAGATTTCTGTGCATTGAGTTACAAAGCAAAGCGGAGTACTTCTTCAAGTACTCCGCTCTTTTTATGCGCGTGTGTGAGGTGCGTGGGGCGCTTGTCTTCGGTGATCCCCAAATTTGTCGAGGGTCAGCTGCAAACGGATCCCTTATTGATAAATCTCGTTCAACAATCGCGCTAAGCGGTAGCCGCCTTTCAGGAACTGCGTCTCCACCGTGGACGTATATCGGTCCATGTAGGCGTAGTTGATGTTTATTCCCGCGGGGCTGTCGGTGTAGATCTGGTTGCAAATCTCGCAAGTCTCCTCCAGCCAGTTGCCCGGTTCTCCCGTTTGGATCAATATCGCATCGTCATCCGACAGGTGGTCGATCTGACTTTGCCATTCGGTGTAGCTCCAGTCGTGCATCAAACGCGGAAGCGCCGTGTCCCATGCCGAGTGGAGGTTGCTTGGTGTGCCGAAGACCTTGACGGGTAGGTGGTTGCCTCCCAAATCAGAGCGGCGCCCCGTGTGCATGGGGCAGTGCATATCGCCCACAAGGTGGATCAGCATCTTCAGCGATACAGCCTCCTCTTCGGCGCTCAGTCCCCCTTTTTTGAGCTTTTCGACCAGTGAGGTGACTGCCGTCAGCACATCGCCCGCTGGGTTCCGCTCGGTGGTTAGATACGTTTTGCCCTCGTCCACATTCAGGTAGTGCCACGGACGCGAGTAGCTGTACTCTGGTTTATGGCTGGCGATATCCATCCAGTTGGCAAAGTAGACCATAGAGTGTCCAGCCAATATTTTGTCGATCTTTTCGGCCGCTTCGGGTGTCAGGTGGCATTCGGCAATGTAGGTTGTGATGTCGTGACCCTTTTGCCCCCACGCGAAGAGATCCTTGGCGGCGAGCAGACAGACGATTAAAATAAACAGCTTTTTCATGATCTGAAACGATTAATGATTCATTGTTGCGAGGAACTCCTCGTTGGTCTCCGTAAGCCCCATTTGCTTGTGTAGGAACTCCATAGCCTCCACAGGATTCATGTCCGAGAGGTATTTGCGTAGCACCCACGTGCGTTTCATCACATCGCGTTGCAGCAGCAGATCCTCGCGGCGAGTACCCGATGCGGTGACATCCACCGCTGGGAAGACGCGCTTGTTTGCCAGCTTGCGATCGAGCTGCAACTCCATGTTGCCCGTACCCTTGAACTCCTCGAAGATCACCTCATCCATCTTTGATCCTGTGTCGATCAGAGCCGTGGCGATGATCGTCAGCGAACCCTTCTCCTCTGTGTTACGCGCTGCGCCGAAGAAACGCTTGGGTTTGTGCAACGCATTGGCATCCACACCGCCCGAAAGCACCTTGCCCGATGCGGGCTGCACCGAGTTGTAGGCGCGCGCAAGGCGGGTGATTGAGTCGAGGAAGATCACCACATCGTGACCACATTCGACCATTCGTTTCGCCTTTTCAAGCACCATTTCGGCAACCTTCACGTGACGCGAAGCCTGCTCGTCGAAGGTTGAAGCAACCACTTCGGCTTTTACGTTGCGTGCCATTTCGGTCACCTCCTCAGGACGCTCATCTATCAGCAACACAATCATATATACTTCGGGATGATTGTCGGCAATGGCATTGGCAATGGCTTGCAGCAACATGGTCTTACCCGTCTTGGGTTGTGCTACGATCAGTCCGCGCTGCCCCTTGCCTATGGGCGAGAAGAGGTCGACCACGCGGGTCGACAGATTGTTGTGTCCCTTGCCCGTCAAGCAAAATTTCTCGTTCGGGAACAGAGGGGTCATAAATTCAAATTGCACCCGATCACGAATATATTCAGGCGCCAATCCGTTGATTTCGTTCACACGTACCAGCGGAAAATATTTCTCACCCTCTTTCGGAGGGCGGATCGCGCCGACCACCGTGTCACCGGGTTTCAGACCGAAAAGCTTGATCTGTGACGGTGAAACGTAGATGTCATCGGGCGAATTGAGGTAGTTGTAGTCGGACGAGCGCAGGAAACCATAGCCGTCGGGCATCACCTCCAGCACCCCTTCGCCCTCGATCTCACCTGCGTAGTCATCTTTGGTGATCACCTCTGCCACGGGTGTGGGTTGGGGTTGTTGAGGCGCCTCGTTCTGTACGGGCGCGGGCTGCTGCACAGGGGTGGGATCCATGACCTGAGGCTGGCTCTCCGCATCGGCTTCCGACCGTTCGTCGGGTTCGAATTGGGGCATCCCGACTTCGCGCACTTTGGGTTTGCGTCCGCGACGCTTCGGCTCTTCGGCGTGCATTTCGCGACGCTTTGGCTCTTCGGTGTGCATTTCGCGACGCTTTGGCTCTTCGGTGTGCATTTCGCGACGCGCATTTGGTTGTGCAACAACTTGTGCAACAGCTTGCGGTGCAGCAACTTGCGGTGCAGCAACTTGCGGTGCAACAGCTTCTGGCGATTGCTTCTCGATGATGATATGTTGTGCCGCAGCGGGCTGAGTGGCTGACTGAGAGGCAGGTTCGGCGGTGGCAATACGAGGGCGGCGACCGCGCTTGGCTGCCGTCTTATCGACAGAGGCTGAAGTGGCGGCGGGGGCGATCTCGGTGGATGCCTCGGCAGAGGTTCCAATGATCTTATCGATTAATTCGCGCTTCTTGACCATTACATTGGCAATGCCTAAGCTCTTACCAATTTCGCGTAATTCGGGGAGATTCTTACCTTCAAGCGCATCTAAATCCTGCATAATTTCTATCCTTCAAAATGATTATAATCGAACGAATGTCCGACACTTTAGAATTTGTACGCAAAGATAATGCATTAAATCAAAAAATAGAAAAAACAGATCATTTTTTTACGTTCACTGTTTGAAATTCGATCTAAATGTAGTATGTTTGTCAGACCTATTAATCTTAAATTCATAAAACTATGAAACAACTTTTCTCTTTTCTTTCATTAACAGTGGTTGCCGTTTTGTCGGCTTGTTCGCCTGCACCTAAAGCACCGCTGACCTTGCAAGGTGTGGTGATTGACGCCACGATGAACAACATTTTCATGAAGACGATCTCGGGAGATTCAATCACGTTGAGTACCATGGATACGGATCCTGCAAAAGTTCCGGGGGTGCTGATCGCCGACTCTATCTCGGTGATTTACAAAGATACACTCAACATGAAGCTGGTCACGGAGTTGACCGTACTGCGCAAATCGCCCTATTTCTACATCCAAGGCGAGTGGGTAGAACCGAATCCCATTGATGTAGCTCAGCAGCAGGGTTTCAGTATCAAACAAGATGGCTCGGTGGAGATGATTAACATGGCAACACTGGCGTATAAAACATGGGATTTTGATTTGAAAGATCTGATCCTTCACGGTCAAAGCATCGGTAACGGTCAGACGATTGACTTCGCCGACACGATGAATGTGACTAAACTGGATGCCGATTCACTTATCCTCTCGCAGGACGGTGGCGTGGTCTACCGCATGGCTCGTCGTCAGTAAGCGCGATACTTGTCTTGTTCTGAAAAGAACGAGTCTAATAATTTCAAAACAGCTTCTTAATTGGAGCAGGCTGCGGTCTGCTCCAATTTTCGTCTACACGTTAATGATATACAAGCTTTCAATCACCTCTTCCATAGCTTGCTTTTTGTGACGCTATTTCAGGACGGGATAAAATGAAAAACTTTAATAAGATAGTTTAATCACAGCATCCTTATCACACGGTGAGGGTGGTCTTATAAAATAATATTATGCCAAAAAATTACCCCCTTTATTTAATTGACCGCCAAAAGCACCTGCGGTCGGCAGATCAAGCATTTGATTTCATCACCTGTTTTGATCGCACTTACGGATTTGTTGCGCGCGCTGGGCACCTTGATGCCGAAACTTACGCGAGTGTCGTCGATGCACTTTCGCAGGTCGAACACGCCGACGCGATGTTTATTTCAATTCCAAGTTACAGTGGCGGTGTTGTAATACAAGTTGTGGACTTTTTGTATTACTTCGATTTTGATGACGAGGCGAAAAAAAGAATAAAATCACTTCTCAAGCGCGCGTTAGGCAAGTACCTGCACGAAGGGGTCGACGTTGGAAGTACCTCTCACGTTGACAAACCTACGGATTACTCCGATTTTTGGTGG
>JAVXFC010000060.1:0-9280 GCA_036658095.1 Alistipes sp.
CCCGTCACGGTCAAATATTTATTCTTCAGCGTTTTGGTCGTCGCACCTGCCCGAATCGTGATAGACTCGAAGACCACCACCACACGCGGCAGGTCGATACCACCTCCGAGTGTCGGGGTGGTGTGGTAGAGCCAAATTATTTCGGGAGTGTTCGCAACGGGACGCGCTACGCCTGCGATTGACTTCGTGAGCTGTCCATCTTTTTGAGGAAAACTACTACTGGTCAACTGATTGGTTGTACCTCCAAAAAGCCGCGTCCCGACGCCCCCTTTGCCCGACGCCATGTAGAACGAAGGGTAGAAATTATCAATGTACAACCCCGCCAACGTATACTCCACAACCACCGGATCTACCGTTTGTATATCCGTAATTTCGATCCGTGCCAGAGCTGGACAGAGCAGTACATACGCCTTGCGGTTGCCCGTGCCAGCCACGATGACCCCATTGTCCTTGTTGGCATCGAAGCCTGTGAAATCAACGCTATTGACCAAAGTCACATTTGGAATGCCCGTATTGACGTCAATGACCTGCGACACGTTCATAATCTCCGCCTTTGTTGTGCAGGCCGTCAACTTGAGATCGGTTGTCGAATTTGCCTTATAATTCGCCACCACATAGACCTCTTTGGCTGTCGAATTGATATTATTAAATAGCTGACCTGTTATTATTTGCGACTTATTAATCGTTCCTCTTGAGACGATCAACCCCTCTGCCGAGAGGAAAAAAACCGTGCCATTTTCGACCGCCGCCACACTGCCGTCTCCCGTGGCAGGACCGAATGCTTTGGTGGTGGCGCGCACGGCGATTTGCACCATGACCTGCATGGTCTGTTCGGGTTCAACCGCCTCGTGATCTTTGGCACAAGCCCCCATTCCCACGAGGAAAAAGAGGGCGATCCATAGGTATCTATTTTTCATAATCATCCGCATTTAGCGATCCATTCGAACGCACAAGGCGCCTTTATTTTTATCCTTCACAAGGCTTATGGTCAGCGTGATGTGGGTGTTGCGCATGAGCGACAAATCTGCCGCCGAGAGGCTCGACAACGGGACGGGGTTCGCGCCATACATTTTGGCAGCACCATCGCCCACCACCACATCATAAAGGAGCAGCTTTTTCGGATCCGTCCCCGCGTAACCTGCAATCTGCACATAGGCATATTCAGCGGTCGTGTTGACCCATTTTTCGGCAATATAGAAATCCAATCCGCCCTCTTTGGTTCGCACAGAAGTGGGTGTGGTGATAATATCGCCAGCCAGAAAATTTCCATACGTCGACGAGATCCCCTCGTTGACATAGATTCGCGGAATCATATAGGCTTTGGGGGCAACCATTTTGATGCTGATTGCCCACAAATCGAAGGTGGTTTTATAGGTGGCAAAATCACACGACATATTGACCGTCACCTTCGCAAAAATTCGCTTCAAAGGGATTGTGAAGGTGCGCGTGGTGGGGGTGACGATGCAGGTCTGATCCGCATACATCGGCAGGGTGGTCGGACGCTCCACGTAGGTTGATTTGAGCTTCAGCTCTTCGGACGAGATGATCTTATCCAACTGCCAATCAACCACCTCGTTTGCCACCATGATCACCCGCATCGAACCGCCCTCGATGCGCAGCGTAAAGGGGTTGGCGTTCGCTTGTTTCTTGTTGTAGATCAGCGCCCCTTCATCGTCGAAGATTATCAAACGCAGTGTTGCAATTTGGTTGTCGATTGCCGAACTTTGCGCCATGGCGCTCGCCACACCGCGCACCGTCATCTCGACTTCAGGGGTCGGATGCGGCTCTTGCTCATCGCGCGCACAACTGCCCGCAAGCAGCCCGACGCACACGCAGAGGACGAGCAAACACTTATTTGTCCAATTTTTCATCATGGCATGATTGGTATTACGTGAATGAGTTGCCACTCGTTTATCTTAATATAGACCTTGTAGTTGGCGTCTATCTTCAGTTCCACATTAAATTGCTCTTCTCGATCCAACCCCTCTTGCGTCCCATAATCGGGCAGCTGCATGAGGTAGGGAAGCAGATCGAATTGAGAGTAGATCGCCCCGTTGCGCGTGTCGGCAACGGTGAGTAGGAG
Source organism: Alistipes sp. (assembly GCA_036658095.1). Classification (GTDB taxonomy): domain Bacteria; phylum Bacteroidota; class Bacteroidia; order Bacteroidales; family Rikenellaceae; genus Alistipes. Next base: position 2,084 of record JAVXFC010000060.1, read on the forward strand.
CGGGTGTGAGGGCATCAGGCGCAAGAGCTGCACCCAGCTGACCATTTGATCCCCCGTCACCACCTCCGAATGGGGAAGATATTTCACCCGACGGGTCGTCACGTCGAAGGTATTATCGTGGCAATAGGAGCCATTGTTTCCCGTGACGTAGACCGTGATTGGATTACTTGTCGCGCGCGTCAGCGCCTCCAGCCCCACGATCGAGACGTGTAGCAGGTGTGTGTTTTTCACCAAGTCGATTGCGACCGTCTGCACCTCTGGCACATCGGCAACTTGGATATTGCGCTCGATGCCGTGAAACAGGTGGGCGGGCTGGGTGACAATCGCTGTATCCACCGCCTCTTGCGACACCCGCAGACGAAAATCGGAAAGTTGAGTGACCCCACGTCGCAACCCTTCGGTGAGCAACTCGGCGCCAGTGGGCGCCTCGCCCAAATGGTAGGTTTGCGGCTCTCCAGCCCACGTGACAAGGGTATAATTTCCAGCAGGCAGCGCCACATCGAAGGCGTTGTCGGCACCTAACGTCTTCGCATCGTCGATGAACGTCACATCGTAGAAACGTTCGTTTGCGTCGAAAACATAGAGGGCAAGTTGGTGTACTTTTTGCGCGAAAAGATCTTTGTTTTCCGTGTTCAACGTGTAGCGATGTTGAATTCGCAGATCGACCTTACACTCAGACAGATCCTCTCGCGTGCATCCCACTGCTAACGTCAGTGCGATGATTGAATATCGTAAAAATCTATTAGACATCGGTGTATGGTTTATGAAAAAAGTGAAGTAAAAAAGGGGGTGATGAACCCTTCACCGCCCCCTTTCAATCTTATAATTGCGGTGTTACGCTCACCAACGCCCAAGGCTTCACCTTCACGATGACCACTACGTTGATGTTGGAAGCATTCGGTGTGTCACCCAAATCGGTGAGCTTGAAGTTGAAAGCGTCGGTTGGAACGTTGTAGACATTACCTGCCACAAAATTATCCACAGGCTTCGTACCATCCACAAAACTCTTTATGGTCAGATACTTCGGGCCTGCTATGGTGATATTACCACCGCCCGAGGGATCTTTCACCACCACATCGACCAACTTCACAATCACACGCGGCGCATTGACCACACCACCGAGGTTCGGCGTGACGTTGTAAGCCCACAACGAATTGGGAGCTGGAGTTGTGGCAGCCATCATAGCGGTCACTTTTTTCGCGACACTCAACACGGGCGCAGCAGGAACATCGAACAGCACGGTCGGGGTGGGACTTTTACCCAGATCATCCCCCAGCAATCCAACGGTTTTGATCGTACCTGCGCCACCTTTGTCGGTCGCCAAGAAGAACGAAGGATAGTAATTATCCACATACACACCGGCCAGTTTGAAACTCACGATCGCAGGATCATCCGTCTTCACATCGGCAATCTGAATGCGCGAAAAGAGCGGTGCTACCAGCACACGTGCCGTTCCCGTACTTCCCACCACGGTGATCATACCATTGAAAGGAGGCGTGGAGGCTACGGTCTCAGCCATGTTGGTCACAATGGCATCCTTGGGTAAAATAGCGGTATTACTAATCGCCTTGATCGTGTTGCGAATGGCAGCTTTGGTTGTCAACCCCGCCAATGTCAATGTCAACCCATATTTATCCAGATTAGCTGCCACCAGCACCTCTTTGGCGGTGGCTTTGATGTTGAGACAATCTTGTCCAGTCGCACTTGTTATGACCGCTTTGTCCAGTGCTACCGTATTGACCACATACCCATTGGCATCGAGGAAGAAGATCAATCCGTCATTGAGCAAAATCAGTTGACCGTCAGCAGTGGGTTCGATCGATCGTGTTAAGTTGTCATCCGTTCCGATCTTCAAGTTGACTGTGATCGGCTCCCCATTGTTCGGAATGGGAGCAGGCGAATCGTCCTGTGTTTGACACGAGACAACTGCCAAAGCGGCAAAAGCCGCCACAAATAAGTTGATTTTTTTCATGATTTAATTGTTTAAAAAAGTGAATTGAAAGTAGGTGTAAATGTGATTTTTTGGTTGAGTGCTTGAAGGTTTTGCACAGCCGACTCCAGCCCTTTTTGTGCCGCCGCCTCGAACAATGCCTTCGCTGCCGCATCTTTTTGGCGCATCATCATCAAAATACCCTTCGTATTTTCATACTCGGCACTTGACGAATTTTTCACGCGATTCAAATAGAACGCTGCATCCGACTGATCGCCACGCTCCAAGGCGTTGGTTGCCGCATTGATATTGGCGGTCGGATCGTCGGGAAAAAGACGCGCCGCCAGCAGAAAGAGGTTGCGGAATTCGGACGACGAAGCGGGGTAGCTATTGGCTACGAGATACAGCTCATTCAAGCTCAGATTCTGCGGACGTGTGCGCAGCACCTCGCGACTTTCGTCCAACTCAAACCCTTTGACGGTGTAGTCGATGCTGTAATCCACGCGTCGCAAACGTGGGTAAAATTTCGACAACAGGTAGCCATAGGGCGCTCCGTTGTCCAACGCAGCGATCTGCGCATTTTTCTGATCGGGTTCGGCATCCGAGTCGATGATCTCAAGAATCGCCGCCCGCGCTGGGGTCTCGGCATTTTGCTCGACCAAGGTTTTCAATCCCTGCCAATCTTCGGGCTGCGAGCGGACAACAAAGACATTTTGCGGATAGCCATATTGTGCTTCGATGTAGGTTTCGACGCTTGTGGTGCGCTGCTGTGCCAAACGCGCATTGCTTGCCCAACTGCCTTCGGGCGAGCAGGTTCCACGCAAATCAATGGCGTGCAACACAGCGTTTTTATCGTTACGCACCAGATCAATGCTTGCGCGTATCTTCGCCAGTTCGGCGCTGTTGTCCTTGAACTCCGCCACCAACACCGAGCGCCCCTCGGCAAATTCGAGGTAGGCAGTACCACTCTCGCTGCGATTCTTCACCGCCTCGACAGCAGGCACAATGTAGGCGTAGTGGGGTTGCGGTGTGGGCGCTATGAGTTGAATTTGATCGACCAGATAGAGCGATGGACGCATATAATCGCTACCACATCCGCTCTGCACTCGATCTATGCGCAGGGCAGCCCCCTCCATCCAAGCCTCGAACGGGAAGGTGGCACGATACGCTATATCCGAACCCCTCGTTGCCGCGACATATCCCTCGGCGATCGCCACACGATTGCGGTAATCAAGAATTTGCGTGCGGCGGGTCTCCACCACAATCGGGGTCAACGCCAATGCTTGCGCACCGTTGTAGAGGACTGGGATCAACGTGAGCGCGTAGTTGCGTGGCGTGGCTTGCCGACCGCACACCACGTCGAAGGCAACCTCAACCTGCCCCTTCGAGCGTTCAATTTCCAAGTCGTAAACCATTATATCTCGCTCGCTCTGAGCCATAGCGAAGCTCGCAATGCCCACCAAAAGCAGGGTTAAAATCGTCGTTTTCATAGGTTTCATTATTTTAGTCGATGATGAATATCAAAGAGATCGCTGCTTTGGTCGGTCCAAAGTAGTTGTGCGTTTTGTCGCGCGCCACCACGCGTCCACATTTGGCACAGGCATATTGCGTGTAGTTCAACCGCGCATAGCCCACGCCGACCGCCGCCTCTAAATTCCAGCGACGTCCCAGCACAAATTGATAGCCATAGGTGACACCACCACCCACCATGTAACCCTCGTAGCGGGCATTCTTCGAGATCAGACCGAACATTTTATGTCCCGCGATGTTGTACTGCCCACCCAAGGCATGCACACCGAAAAAGTGTCCATTGAATCGCTGACACAGCCAGTAACGGAACTCAGGCTGCACGATCCAATGCACCATTTTTTTGTTGTCGGTTGCCGACCCCTTCAAATTCCACGGATTGTATCCGCCACTCAGATCCAACGTTGTCCGTCGTCCCAAGCCAATCTCGACGCCCAAGTTCGGCGTATAGGTCGTGGCGGCATAGAGTAGATTTGTCTTCACGGCAATATTCTGAGCCTGAAGGCTCGCGCTCGTCACCAAGGCAACGATGAGTAGCTTTACAAATTTCGTCATCTCATTTTTCATTTTATCTATCCTTCTCATAGGCAATAAAAATGCCAAACAGCCCCTTGCTCGATCACATAGGGGCATACAAAAGCCCCCTCTGCTTGCGCAAAGGGGGCTATAAACTTAAAAATTAATTACTTACCGATCGACTAATAGTTTTCTTTCTTGGGTTCGAAGTAAGCTTGTGGGTGTTTGCAAGCGGGGCAGAGTAGGGGAGCCTCCGAAGCCAGACAGATGTAACCGCAGTTGCGGCATTGCCACCAGATCTCGCCGTCACGTTTGAAGAAGTTGCCGTCGGTCAGGCGACTCAGCAGCTTCAAGTAGCGACGTTCATGCTCCGCCTCAACAATCGACACCTTGCGGAAGGTCTCAGCCACTTCGGGGAATCCCTCCTCGTCGGCGATCTTCGCAAATTCGGGGTAGAGTTCGCTCCACTCCTCGTTCTCACCTGTGGCAGCAGCCAGCAAGTTCTCTTTGGTGGTTCCGATACGACCTGCGGGGTAGGTGGCAGTGATCGTCACGGCACCACCCTCAAGGTATTTGAAGAACTTCTCTCCGTGTTCCTTCTCCTGATCGGCAGTCTCGGCAAAGACACCACCAATCTGCTCATAGCCCTCTTTTTTGGCTACACTGGCGAAGAATACATAACGGCTACGTGCTTGGCTCTCGCCTGCGAACGACTTCAGCAAGTTCAGCTCAGTCTTTGTTCCTTTGATGCTTTTCATAATGTTCTATTTTTTTAATGTTTAACTTCCTAACTGCAAATATACGTCATTTTGCGCCTTCTTATCAAAAAAAACGCATCAATTTTTTTATAGTTATATCAGTGTTTTTGATAGCTCTTGATCTCCAACAACTCACGCGTGTCGTTCACGAAGCGTTCGTACTGCATCCGCACCCACGGAGCCATGCGCAGCGTGTCAGCAACCTGAGGTGTCAGCACCCGATAGAGAGGCAGTTGAACCCAAATGGGAATTGCCGCGGCAGCGTAGTGCATGGGGCGATCGGCATGCCACGTGACACACACCTCGGCAACCACACCGCCGTCGCAGTAGCGATTGCGTTGATTCGAGACCAAATTGCCCAGCGAGTAGAAGGTCACGCCCGCCGAGTCGACCTCGAAGGGCTGCACCACATGGGGATGACTTCCGATGATGACATCGGCGCCATGCCGCCGCAAGAACGCAGCCAAATTACGTTGCGCAAGGTTCGCCTGCCGCTCATATTCGTTGCCCCAATGGATGCAAACCACCACGCAATCCGTTTCGGAGGTGCGCGCGGCGTGCAGATCGCGCGCCATGGTGAGCGTGTCGATGCGATTCACGATCACACCTTGGGGCGTGCGAATACCATTCGTAGCGTAGGTGTAGTTGAGCAGGGCGATGTGCAGCCCATTGCGTTGCAGTCGCAGGGGATGATGTGCGCGATAGTCGGCGCTGTCGACAAAGACTCCCGTGTGAGCAATTCCGCAGCGATCGAGTTCGGCAAGGGTGGTGCGCACCCCCTCTGCTCCACCGTCACAACAATGGTTGTTGGCTAACACACAGACCTCCACGCCAACGCTTTGCAGCGCATCGGCGAGCGCCACTGGCGAACGGAAACAGGGATAACCCGCATAATTAGCCCTACGCGTGAAGGTGGTTTCGAGGTTCACCACCGCCAGATCGGCTGCGGTGAAGAGGGGCATCAGGAAGCCCAGTGAAGTTTGATAATCGTAACTGCCGTCCGACTGTCGTGCCGCTGCGACCTGCGGCAGATGCTGCATCAGATCGCCCGCAAAGAGCATCCGCACGCTGCGCGGCGGTAGCAGGGGAGTGCGCAGGGAGGTGGCAAGTGGTGCGCGCGGAAAGAACATCCGTCCCCGCTGAGAGTCGATGTGTTCGGCTCGCGGCGGCTTCGCGGCGGTCGGCAGCACACCACGCCCCCAAGCGAGGGTTGCACAGAGACAAAGCACCCAAAGGATCGGATATTTAATTTTCATCATTTATAGGGCAAAGTTACGCTTTCTAAGTTATCTTTGCATCGCCACAAGGCATTTAAGAAGCTATTTGATCAATATACTCATGCGCAATTTCAAAGGAATTCTCTTTGCTGTCATCTCGTCGGCAACCTTCGGTCTGATCCCGCTCTTCTCGCTACCGCTGCTCCACGCTGGCATCTCCTCGCCCGTGGTCATCTTCTATCGGCTGGGGATTGCGGCTGCGTTCATGGGACTCATTGCTCTGGCTTCACACCGCAGTTTTCGCATTTCGCGCGCCGATTTTGGGACGCTCCTGCTGCTGAGTTTTTTCTATGCCGCCACATCGTTTTTTCTGCTGCTCTCCTACGCCCACATCCCGACGGGCATGGCGACCACCATTCATTTTCTCTACCCACTGGTCGTCACGCTGGTGATGACCCTCTTTTTCAAGGAGCAAAAATCCGTTTGGCTCGGCATCGCAGTGGCAATCTCGCTGCTCGGCGTGGGGCTACTTTCGTGGGGCGATGCAGGCGCCCAGACCTCCCTGCGCGGCATCGCTATCGTCTCGATCACGGTCTTCACCTACGCCTTTTATATTATAGGTGTCATGAAGACACGCGCCGCGCAGATCGACTCGATGATCCTCGCCTTCTACGTACTCAGCTTCGGGGCGGTCTATTTTGCCCTCTACGCCCTCACCACCACCGGCATCACCCTGCTCCCTACGTGGGATTTATGGCGCAACATGTTGCTTTTGGCACTGCTGCCCACCGTCCTGTCGAACCTCACCTTGGTCTTGGCGATCAAATCCATCGGCTCGACCATGACCTCGATCTTAGGCTCTATGGAGCCATTGACGGCGGTGGTGATCGGTGTCCTTCACTTCGGCGAGCGCTTCAACATCGACAGTGCCGTTGGGCTGATCTTGGTCATCGTGGCGGTCATCATTGTCATCTTGCAAGCCAAAGGGAAGAAAAGTTAGCGTTCCCGTTTGGGAAACCACCCCTTCGCCACCCGCTCGCGCTGTTCGAACAACTCGCCGATCGACCAGAACGACGACGCTCCCCAAACCGCCAAGAGGGTAGACCACAGCACATCGCGCACGGCAACAGACCCTGCGACTGCCGCCACACCCATCAAGGCAAATACCCACCAACAACGCACGCCAAAGTAATACTCGCCCTTGGTGACCAGTGGGTGAAAAAGTCCGATAATCAGAAAGGTAGCCCCT
>JAVXFC010000061.1:0-9262 GCA_036658095.1 Alistipes sp.
TAGTCGGGTCTTGATATGCGATGAATTTGGTGATTTCCAAGGAATTATAACATTAAAAGATATTTTAGAAGGGTTGGTTGGGTCGGTCAATGACAAAAATTCAGAGCCTGATATTATCGAACGACAAGACAAGCAGAGCTGGCTGGTGGATGGGCAGTGTCCTTTCTATGATTTTCTGGTCTATTTCGACCAAACAGACCGCTATGCCAAGAACAATTACAACACCATAGGTGGTTTGATTCTCGAACAGCTTGAGCATATACCGCAATCGGGTGAGATTGTCCTGTGGGGCGAATTCAAATTCGAAATTATAGATATGGATGGTGCGCGTATCGACAAAATATTAATCACAAAAGCTCGATCGGAGGCATGACAAAAATCCTGATTATAGATGATGAGCCACAGATACGCACGCTGCTGGCGCGTATCATATCGCTTGAGGGATATGAGGTGTTGCAAGCCGAGAATCTTGCCACAGCGGTCAAGCTGATCTCCTCGCAGGGGGCGGATGTGGTGTTGTGTGATGTTTTTCTTCCGGACGGCAACGGGGTGGAGTTTGTGCCGCGCATCAAGGAGCTATTGCCCAATGCCGAGGTGATTATGCTCACGGCTCACGGCAATATTGCAGACGGTGTACAGGCAATAAAAAACGGAGCTTTCGACTACCTAACCAAGGGCGATGACAACAACCGCATCGTACCATTGCTGGCTAATGCAAGCGAAAAAGTAGCATTAAAATCGAAATTGAACAAGCTGGAACGAATTGTCAATAAAAAATATACATTTGATTCAATCATCGGTCGATCCAAATCGCTGCTCGCTGCCGTGGATCTTGCCAAAAAAGTTGCCGTGACAGATACCGCAATCTTGCTCACAGGTGAAACAGGAACAGGCAAGGAGGTTTTTGCCCATGCCATTCATGCAGCGAGTGGTCGTCGAGAAGGCGAATTTGTGGCTATCAACTGCGCGGCTTTCAGCAGCGAATTGCTCGACAGCGAGATGTTTGGGCATAAGGCAGGGGCGTTCACAGGAGCTATCCGCGACAAAAAAGGGATCTTTGAGCAGGCTGACGGCGGTACAATTTTCATGGACGAGGTGGGCGATATGCCCCTTGCGCTACAAGCCAAATTATTGCGCACCCTCGAATCTGGTGAGCTAATCAAGGTGGGCGATCAGAAGACGATCAAGGTGGATGCGCGCATCATTGCCGCTACGCACAAAGATTTGAAACAGAGCATTGCCCGTGGTGAATTTCGCGAAGATCTCTACTACCGTTTGTCTGTTTTTGTCATAGAGCTACCGCCCTTGCGCGAGCGTGGTGACGATGTCATCTTGCTGGCACAAAATTTCATAGATGCTTTTGCCGCCAAAATGGGACGGACAGCTATGACCGCTGAAAAACCGCTCTTCGATGCCCTATTGAGACACCGTTGGAACGGCAACATCCGAGAACTACGTAACACCATCGAACGCAGTATAATCCTCTCTTCGGGCAATACGTTGCACCTTGCAGATCTGCCGCTTGAGATACAGATGTCCGACGGTAATATGCTTGATTCTATGGAGTTGTCAGCCATGGAGCGACAGCATATCTGCAAGATACTCAACCACACAGCGGGCAATAAAACCGAAGCGGCACGCCTGTTGAAAATCGGGCTAACAACGCTTTATCGCAAAATTGAGGAGTATGGAATCGTTACGCCGTAACACGCCACAACTTGTCATAATAGAAATCGACCCTTCCATTTTGGAAGGGTTTTTTGTTTTGCAAAAGCAACAGATCGCTGATTATCAACATACTATATTTTTGGCATAAAATTCACATCAAGGGTTATAAACTTATAAATAAATGATGTTTACAACCCTACTTATTTTAAGCGTAGTCGTCTTCGGCTACTTGATTTATGTGCTTCTGAAACCCGAAAAATTCTAACGTAGAAATGATTGGAATCACGTTGCAAATTGTGTTGGCAATCGCCCTGAGCTACCCGCTGGGACACTACATTGCCAAGGTATATCGGGGCGAGCGATCGTTGCTCGATTTTCTTGCCCCTATCGAAAATGCCCTCTACCGCCTCTGTGGCATCGACCCCAAGGAGGAGATGAGCTGGAAACGGTTTTTGATAGTGCTACTCACCGTCAACCTATTTTGGTTTGTATGGGGCATGGCACTGCTCCTTTCGCAGGGCATTTTACCCCTCAACCCCGATGGAAATGCAGGTCAGGAATTTTGGCTGGCATTCAATACCTGTATCAGTTTTCTGGTCAACTGCAACCTGCAACATTACAGTGGCGAGAGCGGCGTAACCTACTTCACCCAACTATTTGTGGTGATGTTGTTCCAGTTTCTCACCGCTGCAACTGGCATGGCGGCACTGGCGGCTATCTTCAAAGGCATGGCAGCCAAGACAACCCACTCCTTGGGCAATTTTTGGGTCTACATGGTTCGTAGTGTGACCCGTATTTTACTCCCGCTATCCATCGTTGTCGCTATTTTGTTGCTGTTTGAGGGTACCCCGATGACTTTCGAGGGCAAGCAAACCCTCCAGACGCTCGAAGGTACAGAACAAAGTATATCGCAGGGTCCTGTGGCAGCCGTGGTTGCCATCAAGCAGTTAGGTACGAATGGCGGGGGATTCTTCGGAGCTAATTCATCGCATCCGCTCGAAAATCCCACCTACTTCACCAACATGGTGGAGTGCATCTCGATTATCCTAATCCCCATGGCTATGATTTGGGCATTTGGATTTTATCTCAAACAGCGCAAATTTGCTATTTGCATCTTTGGGGTGATGCTCATAGCCTATTTGGCAGGGGTATTTGTCTCCGTGAATCAGGAAATTAGCGGCAATCCGCATATCGAACAGTTAGGCATCGCACAAACCATGGGTAGCATGGAGGGCAAGGAGACGCGCTTTGGCTCTGCGGCAACAGCACTTTGGGCTATGACGACCACCGCAACCTCAAACGGTTCGGTGAATGGTATGCACGATAGCCTGATGCCAGTAACTGGCGCGCTGGCGATGCTCAACATGCAGATTAACTGCTGGTTTGGAGGAGTAGGCGTAGGTTTTATGAACTACTACATTTTCATCATCATCGCCGTCTTTCTCAGCGGGTTGATGGTCGGGCGGACACCCGAATTTATGGGTAAAAAAATCGAAGCTCGCGAGATGAAGATTGCCATTATCATCGCCCTGCTACATCCATTTGTAATCCTTTGCGCCACCGCTCTATCAAGTTATCTCGCCTTTTCCGACCCCGCTTTGGCTGCCGCGTGGCTCAACAACCCCTCGTTTCACGGACTCAGCGAAATGCTGTACGAATTCACCTCATCAGCAGCCAACAACGGTTCGGGCTTCGAGGGCTTGGGCGACAACACCCCCTTTTGGAACATCAGCACAGGGATCGTGTTGCTCCTAAGTCGTTATCTGCCCATCATCGGACAGGTGGCTATCGTGGGTATTTTGGCTCGGAAACATTACGTTCCTGCAAGTGCCGGAACACTTCAGACCAATACAGTCACCTTTTCAGTGATGACCTTTGTCGTTATTTTTATCATTGCCGCATTGGCATTCTTCCCCGTGTTAACACTGGGTCCCATTGCCGAATTTTTAACGATCAATTAAAATGGAAAAAAATAGATTTATCAACCACGAGCAGATACTTGCAGCCTTCAAAGAATCGGTTGCAAAGCTCGATCCGCGCATCATGGTGCGTAATCCGATTATGTTCACCGTCCTTGTTGCCACCGCCGTCATGTTACTCGTTTCATTGGGCGTTCTTTTTGGTTGGAGTGGGCAGGGTTCATTCTTCTATAATTTCACTATTTTTCTAATCTTGCTACTCACGCTGCTCTTCGCCAATTTCGCCGAGGCGATTGCTGAAGCACGGGGAAAAGCACAGGCAGAGAGCCTGCGCAAGAGCCGTGAGCAGACCCCCGCCAACAAATTAGTTGACGGCGAAGTGGTCGTTGTCAGCAGCTCAATGCTCCGCAAAGGCGATATTTTCGCATGTTCGGCAGGTGAGCAAATCCCCACCGATGGCGAAATTATCGAGGGGTTAGCCTCCATTGACGAGAGTGCCATTACGGGTGAATCTGCCCCAGTCATTCGCGAAGCAGGAGGAGACAAAACCTCGGTCACAGGTGGCACAAAAGTACTCTCTGATCGGATTGTAGTCCGTGTATCGGCATCGCCCGGTGAGAGTTTTCTCGATAAGATGATCGCCCTTGTCGAGGGTGCTGCACGTCAAAAAAGCCCCAACGAAATTGCGCTTACAATTTTACTCGCAGGCTTCACGTTGGTCTTTGTGGTGGTTTGCGTAACACTCAAGCCCTTTGCTGATTACACAGGGACGGTGGTGACTGTGGCATCCTTGGTTTCTCTCTTTGTCTGCTTGATTCCCACCACCATTGGAGGATTACTTTCGGCCATTGGCATCGCGGGCATGGATCGCGCCTTGCGTGCCAATGTGATTACCAAATCGGGCAAAGCGGTCGAAACGGCAGGTGATGTAGATACGCTGTTGCTCGACAAGACGGGAACTATTACCATCGGCAACCGCCGAGCAACCAGTTTTCACGCCATAGAGGCTACTCGACAGCGCGAATTTATCGAAGCGTGTGTTTTATCGTCTACTGCCGACCAGACCCCAGAGGGTAAATCAATCATCGAGCTGAGCCGCGAACAAGATGTAGAGATCAATGCCAGCACGCTAATCGGTTGTCAGTGGATAGAATTTTCGGCACAAACAAAATGCTCAGGCGTGGAACTTCGCAACGGTGTGTCGATTGTCAAGGGGGCAACTGAAGCCATCTGTGCGCTAGTGGAGTTAGAGGGCGGTCAATTTCCGACCGAGGCACGCGAGCTGTCACGAAAGATTGCTTGTAATGGTGGCACCCCTTTAGTCGTAGCTTGCGGTTGCGCGGTGTTGGGGGTGATCGAACTTCAGGACATCATCAAACCCGGCATCAGCGAACGCTTTGAGCGGCTTCGTAAAATGGGGGTTAAGACGGTCATGGTCACAGGAGACAATGCACTGACAGCAAAATATATAGCCACCAAAGCGGGAGTAGATGATTTTATTGCCGAAGCCAAACCAGAGGACAAAATGGAGTACATTCGCCGTGAACAGGCAGCGGGCAAGTTGGTCGCCATGATGGGCGACGGCACCAATGATGCGCCAGCTTTGGCACAGGCCGATGTGGGCGTGGCGATGAATAGCGGAACACAGGCGGCAAAAGAGGCGGGCAATATGGTCGATTTGGATAATGATCCGACAAAACTGATTGAAATTGTGGAGATTGGGAAACAACTACTCATGACCCGCGGCACGCTCACCACCTTCAGTATTGCCAACGATGTGGCCAAGTATTTCGCCATTGTTCCCGCACTTTTCATGACCTCTATTCCCGCCCTCACAGCGCTCAATATTATGAATCTTTACTCACCCGAATCGGCAATTCTTTCGGCTGTAATTTTTAACGCGCTCATCATCCCTGCGCTCATTCCATTGGCAATCAAAGGAGTACAGTACAAACCGATCGGTGCATCGGCCTTGCTGCGCCGCAATCTGATTATCTATGGCGTCGGGGGCGCAATCACACCGTTTATTTTCATCAAAATCATTGATATGGCACTTGCCACAATACTCTAAACGCCATGAAAAACTTACTTATATCACTCAAAATCACCGTCGCATTTTGCATAATCCTCTTTGGCGGTTATGTATTGGTACTTTGGGGTATAGCTGCCATTATCTCGCCCAATCACGGACAGGCAGAGCTGCTGACACTCCATGGCAAGGTCGTTGGAGCGGCCCATGTCGGACAAACGTTCACCTCGGAAGCTTACTTTTGGTCGCGTCCCTCGGCAGTTGATTACAACGGTAGTGGATCGGGTGGCAGCAACAAAGGGGTTGCAAATGGTGTCTATTTGGCTGAAGTTTCAACGCGCATTGACACTTTTTTGGCGGCTCATCCCTATTTAGATCGCTCGCAAGTACCCTCGGAAATGGTGACCGCAAGTGGTAGCGGACTTGATCCGCACATCAGCGTGGCGGCAGCCATGGTGCAAGCCAAGCGGGTGGCGTGCGTGCGTGCAATAGCACTCACAAACATCGAACAACTGATTGAAATTCATACCGAAAAACCTTTTGTCGGACTACCAATCGTTTCTGTACTGAAACTTAACATAGCACTCGATGAAAAATTTTCTAAATTTTAGATACCTTTGTTCAATCACATACGGCAACTTAAACTTCGTATAAAATGGAATCTCAACCCAGTGTTCAGCACTTTCTGAACCTCATAAAAACATCACGTCGCGGTAGGTTTAAGGTCTACATAGGCATGGTCGCGGGGGTAGGGAAAAGCTACCGAATGTTGCAAGATGCCCACACTTTGCTCGAAAGCGGCGTCGATGTCCAGATCGCCTACATCGAGACGCACGCCCGATTAGAAACGGAGCAGCTCACAGTGGGACTTCCTCTGATTCCACGGCGCAAGATCTTCTACAAAGGCAAAGAGTTAGAGGAGATGGATGTGGAGGCAATTCTCAGAATCCGCCCTGAATTGGTGATCGTTGATGAGCTGGCACACACCAATGTCGGTGGTAGCAAAAACGAAAAACGGTGGCAGGATGTACTCGATATTCTCGATGCGGGGATTAATGTGATCTCGGCGGTCAATATTCAACACATCGAAAGTCTCAACCAAGAGGTCGAGAGCATCACTGGTATCGAGGTGACAGAGAGAATACCGGATAGCGTATTGGTTATGGCCGACGATGTGGTCAATATTGATTTGACGGAAGATGAATTGATTGCGCGATTGAAAAGCGGCAAAATTTATCATCCTGATAAAATCAATATCGCCCTGAGCAACTTCTTCAAATCGGAAAATATTCTTCAACTGCGCGAATTGGCACTCAAGGAGGTGGCACTGCGAGTGGAGAAAAAGGTCGAGAGCGGGATGACGACAAACATCGGAATCCGACACGAACGATTGCTTGCTTGCATCAGCAGCAAAGAGAAGGGTCCCAGAGGTGTTATCCGCAAAGTGGCGCGCCTTGCAACCCGCTACAATGCGCAATTTTCGGTACTCTACGTCCGAACGCCTGAGGAGTCTGCCGATAAGATTACCCTCGCTGCGCAACGCTATCTGATCAACAACTTCAAACTGGCAACCGAACTGGGCGGTGAAATCATACAAGTCGAGGCTCCCAACGTAATCACGGGCATTATTAAGGCTTGTGATCAAAACAAAATAAGCACGGTGTGTATCGGTAAACCCGCCATACAAATGTGGAACATCGTTGTTGCCGCCTTCAGATATCGACATTTATTCAATTCGTTGGCAAAATCTAATATTGACCTTATCATACTTTCATAGATGAAAATCAAGAATAAACTAAGCTTTTCAATCGGTGCGCTTTTACTGATTATCACAATTTTAGGGCTATTTTCAGCTTATAATATTCGTGATATGAAACACGACACCGAAAACATTTTGGCCGATAATTACAACTCGGTCAAGTATGCCCAGCAGATGCAGGGCGCTCTCAATACCTTCTATCGCGACTCTACGGCACTCTCGGCTTTGGAGCAGAGTCTGCTGCTGCAAACGGGGAACATCACCGAGTCGGATGAAAAAGAGACCACGGAAACTCTTGTCAGTCAATTTGAAAGGTTCAAGCAAAATCCCGTGGCGGAGAATTATATCAACCTCAGTCAAACCATCAACCACATTATTCTGCTCAACATTACCGCCATTTCGGAAAAAGCAGAGATTGCAAACTCCACCGCCAACACGGCACTTCTCTTTATTGTCGTGCTTGCCTTACTGAGTGTGGTGATTGCACTGTGGATGCTCATTCGCTTTCCGAAGACCTTCACACGCCCCATTCGGGAGCTCTCGGAAGGCATCATCGAGGTCTCAAATCAAAACTATGATAGCCGATTGACCTTCAGCCCCGATTCTGAATTTGGCAAAGTGGCTGAATCGTTCAATGTAATGGCAGAACAACTCGCTACCTTCCGACAAAGTAGTGTGGCAAAAATCATGGCCACCAAACGCTATCTGGAGATCATCATCAACTCGATTGACGAGCCAATTATCGGTCTGGATAGTCAAAAAACAGTGGTCTTTGCCAACAATGCAGCCACTTCGATTCTCAATATTGCACATGAAAAATTGGTCAATCAATCGGCACTGAACCTCTCGCTTCACAACGATCTCTTCCGTCGACTGATTTGTGGAATGGAGCATGCGGAGAGCAAGGATGAACCGCTGAAGATTTATTCCGACAACAAGGAGAGCTATTTTCAGGTGCATTATGCCTCAACGATCTCCGACACACAGGGCACGGTAATTATTCTTAGTAATGTGACGCGCTACAAGGAGTTGGACAATGCCAAGACCAATTTTATATCCATCATTTCGCACGAACTAAAAACGCCCATAGCGGCCATTATGATGAGCCTTAAACTATTGGAAGACAATCGTGTGGGCGCACTGAATGAAGAGCAGAGTTCACTTTCGCAAAGCATCCGAGAGAATAGCGACCGTCTGCTCAATATCACCAGCGAATTGCTGAAAATGACGCAAGTCGAAACGGGCAAGTTGCAACTCAATCCCAAGGTCACGAAACCCATCGAGCTGATCGACTATGCCATCAATGCTACACGTGTATTGGCCGAGCGATTCAAATGCAACATCGAAATCGAATATCCCGAAAAGTTACCCAAACTTTTTGTCGATAGTGAAAAAATTGCATGGGTAATCACCAACCTACTCTCCAATGCCATCCACTATTCCGAAGTCGATTCTCGGATTATCGTTGGAGCGCATCAAGTGAACAACACCATCGAACTCTATGTGCAGGATTTCGGCAAGGGCATTGATCCACGCTATCACCAAACTATTTTCGATCGCTATTTCCGTGTGCCGGGTACAAAAATTCAAGGTAGTGGCTTGGGGCTTGCTATCTCAAAAGATTTCGTGGAGGCTCACCAAGGAACCATTCGCGTGGAGAGTGCCGTGGGGCAGGGCAGCCGATTTATCGTAACCTTCGATATTGTGTAAACACCCTTTCGGGTATTAAATTATCGATACGCTTTGTAATTACACCCGATTGGGTATAATATTTATTGGTTGAGCTTCTTAACCTCTTTTCGGCAAACACAATCCGCTAGGTGGTCGTTAACAAAACCCGTAGCTTGTAAATAGGCGACACAAAAAGCATCTCAATTTTACTCGCTT
>JAVXFC010000062.1:0-9189 GCA_036658095.1 Alistipes sp.
GTAGCACGTTTCGAGGCGTGCGCTATTGAGGTTGCGCAGTGCGTTGGTTCCGAGGCTCTTGGTCAGTGCGCCGTACTGCTGTGCAATGGCTTGGCTCAGCTCCGCCAGCTCCGTATTTTGCGGGTCGTCGGCAGCCATGGCGAAGAGGTGATCGGCATACGCCTCTGCCGAGGGGTAGTTGCTCAGGGCGGTGCGAAGGGTGGGGATCAGCTCATCGGGGCTGCTCCGACGGATATATTCGCCTATGGCAAGGCGGTAGAGAGCCTGTTCGGTGGGTCGGCGTGCTGCAAAAAGCGGGTCGGTGCGCTCGGCTTCGGGATAGGGCATATCGAGCGTGCGGAGGGTTTCGGAGAGCAATTCGCGCGCGAAGTAGATCGGGATGATGCGTTTGTATTCGGTTTTCAGGTCGCACACCGTGTTGCGATATTCGGGGTGGGTGGTTGCCCAAGCGGCAAATTTAGCTTCATAGCCGCGCTTCGAGGCGGCGGTCTTCAGCCGTGTGAGTCCCAGCACTTCGCCCTGCCATTTTTTCCACGCATTGGCGATGTTGGCATGGCGTGCGGCGTAGAAAATGCGCAGTGCAGGAGAGCTTTCCTGTGCTTGTGCGAGGAGGTTCAGGCGTTGCGTGCGCAGCTCGATCTTCATCGGGTCGGAGCGTTGTTGCACATACTCCACCGCATCCGAGAGTACGTATTGCTGCGTGTTGCCCGGAAAGCCGTAGATCATCGTGAAGTCACCCTCCGCAACCCCTTGTGTCGAGACGTCGAAGTGGCGTCGCGGACGGTAGGGGACGTTGTCGGCGGCGTAGGCTGCGGGGCGGTTGTTGCGGTCGGCGTAGATGCGGAAGATCGAGAAATCGCCCGTGTGGCGTGGCCACATCCAGTTGTCGGTGTCGCCTCCAAATCGTCCGATCGACGAGGGGGGTGTGCCGACCAAGCGCACATCGTCAAATTGCTCATAGACAAAGAGAAACTGCTGATTGCCGTAGTACATCTGCTCGATTGAAGCGTGGTAACCAACCCCCTCTTTTTCTGCCGCGGCGATGATTGTCTCGGGCGTCTCGCCCGCTGCAATGCGCGCCGTCACATCGTCCATGTGTACCAAAAAGCGGACGTTGAGGGGTTGTGCTGGCAGCTCCTCAGCGCGCGACATGGCCCAAAAACCGTTGGTCAGGTAGTCGTGATCGACGCTCGAAAGGCGTTGAATGGCATCGAAGCCGCAGTGGTGGTTGGTCAGCAGCAGACCGCTGTCGGAGACCAGCTCCCCCGTGCATCCGCCGTCGAACAGCACCACGGCATCCTTCATCGACGCCTTGTTGATCGAGTAAATATCTTCCGCCGTGAGGCGGAAACCTTTCGAGCGCATATCCTCGATGCGGGTCGAAATCAGGCTGGGCAGCCACATCCCCTCGTCGGCAAACGACGAGAGCGAAAGTAGTGCGCAAAGCAGAGTTAGTAGGGTACGTTTCATCTATTTTAAGAATTTTTCAAGTTCAACATATACTTTTTGGATTGGCAGCCCCATGACGTTGTAAAACGAACCTTCGATCCGTTCGATCGCTGCATAGCCTATCCACTCCTGAATGCCGTAGCTGCCCGCTTTATCCATGGGGCGAAAGGTATCTACGTAGTAGAGGATCTCCTCGTGGCGCAGGGGGCGGAACCAGACGTCGGTGCGAGCGTCGAAGCTCATGCGGTGGGTGGCGCTGCGCAGGGTGACCCCTGTGATGACGGTGTGCCGCTCGCCCGACAGATCACCGAGCATCTGCACCGCCTCGTTGCGGTCGTGCGGCTTGCCCAACACCTTGCCCTTCAGCACCACCACCGTGTCGGCGGTGAGCAGCACCTCGTGTGGGGCGAGGGGTGTGGGGTAGGCGTCGCTCTTGAGCTGCGAGAGGAACAGCGGAACCTCCTCGGCAGCCATGGTGGGTGGGTATAGCTCCTCCACCTCGTATTTGTCTATCAACGTGTAGTTGATCCCGCTGTCGCGCAGGAGTTGCTGCCGCCGTGGCGAGTGTGATGCCAAGAGCAGCTGGTAGTTTTTGAGTTGGTCGTTGAGTAACATAATTTACCGTATATCGAAATCTAAAAGTTTCTCTCCTTCGAGCGTCGCTTGCAGGTTCTCGCCCGCATGCACCGCCCCCACCCCCACCGGAGTACCCGTGTAGAGCAGATCGCCAATGCGCAGAGTCATGTATTGCGAGACGTAGCTAATCAGCCGATCAACCGAGAAGAGCATCTCGCCCGTGAACCCTTGCTGGCGTGGTTCGCCATTGATCGTCAGCTCGAAGTGCAGTGCCTGCACCGCGCCACCCAACGCGGTCAAAGGGATGAATCGTGGCGAGAGGGCTGCTGAGTGGTCGAAGGCTTTGGCGCGCTCCCACGGCAATCCATGGGCGATCGCCTCGCGCTGAATGTCACGTGCCGTGAAGTCAATGCCCAACCCCACCTCGTCGTAGTAGCGGTTGGCAAAGCGCTCCTCGATGCTCTTACCCACGCGATTGATGCGCACCACCAACTCGCATTCGTAGTGCAGGTCGTGCGAAAACGAGGGGATGTAGAAGGGGTCGTTGTTGCGCAGCAGCGCCGTGTCGGGTTTCAGAAAATAGATCGGCTCGGTGGGGATGACACCTCCGTCGTGCAGCTCCTTCACATGGTCGGCGTAATTACGCCCTATACAGATGATTTTCATGCCTTTCAATTTCTGTTGTGATCGTATCGTTGTGTTGTGCCAACCAAAAATAGCGTTCCCGAAAAGAGAATAATCATACGTATGGTCGCTGTGATATCCTCGGTCAAAGGTAGAAAATCACTACCAATGACCAACAACCCTAAGAAAGTAAAGCCGAAAAACAGATGACGCCTGAGACCTTTCAAATCGACGTTTTTTTGTTTTTCAGGCGACATAAAGTGATAGATTGTGGTCGATTTCGGAAAACAGCCCATCAAAATGGCTGCCAAAAAGAGCAGCAGACCCATAAACACCCCTGTGTGGTTGTCGATAAACTCCATATTTTTATTGTTTTAGCTCTTCAACCATGCGTCGGGCAAAGCGTTCGCTTGCCCCCGCATTGCCGATGATCGTTCGTAATTCGTCGAAATCGCGCAACATCTGCGCGCGCTTCGCACCCCCCACCACAATGGCGCGTAATTCACGCTCAGCACGGTCGATCGAGAGGTCCGATTGGATGATCTCGGTGACCGACTCGCGTTCGAGGTTGAGGTTCACGAGCGACACGTAGGGAACGTTGAGGACATAAGGTTGCAACTTGACCTGAAACCAAAGGGTGCGGTAGACCACCACTTCGGGTGTCCCTAACAGAGCTGTTTCGAGCGTCGCCGTCCCCGAGGTCACCACCGCCGCCTCGGCAACGTGCAGTGTTTCGTAGGTCTGATCACAGACGTAGCGGATGTCGCTGCCTGCCGTATATTGCGCATAGAGTGCGCGATCGAGCCACGAAACTCCCGTGACAACAAACTGGTGGTCGGGAAATTTGCGCGACAGCAGCGCCATCAGGGGCAGGTTGTCGCGAATCTCCCCCGTGCGACTACCCGCCAGCAGGGCGATGATTGGACGCTGATCCAGCCCATGCTCGCGACGAAAGGCTTCGGGCGAGGGGAGCGTCGCCCGTCGCGCCTCAATGGCGTCCACCAAAGGATTCCCTTCGAAGATTGGGGCGATGCCCTTCGAGGCGAAATAGCGTTGTTCGAAGGGGAAGATGATGAAGAGGCGATCGACATAACGGCGGACATCCTTCACGCGCCACTCGCGCCACGCCCACACCTTGGGCGCGATGTAGTAGTAGACCTTGATGCCCTGCTCGTGCGCCCATTTTGCCATTTTCATGTTGAATCCGGGGTAGTCGATCAGGATCAGCACATCGGGGTTGAAAGTCTTTACATTAGTTTGACATTCAGTGAATTGCCTGCCGATAGTGCGCAGGTTTTTCAGCACCTCCACAAAGCCGAAGAAGGAGGTTTCGCGGTAGTGCTTGGCGAGGTTTGCCGCCCCACCCGCTGCCGCCATTTTATCGCCACCCCAGAAGCGGAACGAGGCTTGCGGATCGGCAGCTACCAGCCCTTTGATCAGATTTGCGCCATGCAGATCACCCGAAGGTTCACCTGCGATTAAATAATATTTCATCTCTTTTCGATTTTAGAGGGCATCTTTTTCCTCGCCTTGTGCTGTGCAAATGAGAAATACCTAATGTATGTCTCATCTGCCCACCCCTGCGTTGAGCAAAAACCTGCTCCTCTAAAATCAAAAAGCGGAGCAGCCCTCGGTGTTCGTTATTTTTCTATTTCCAGCAGATCGGGTCGCAAGGCTTGGGTGCGGGCATATGCCTGCTCCTCCTGCCACCGCTCGATCTCGGCGAAGTTGCCCGAAAGCAGCACGTCGGGGACGCGCCAGCCGCGAAATTCAGCGGGACGTGTGTAGACTGGCGGAGCTAAAAGGTTGTCTTGGAAGCAGTCGGTGAGTGCCGAAGCCTCGTCGCCGATCGCCCCCGGAATGATTCGCACCACCGAGTCGGCGATGATACAAGCTGCCAGCTCACCCCCCGTGAGGACGTAGTCGCCGATCGAAATTTCGCGGGTGATGAGGTGTTCGCGGATGCGATGGTCGATGCCCTTGTAGTGTCCGCAGAGGATGATGATATTTTCGAGTGTCGAGAGGTAGTTTGCCTCGTGCTGATCGTAGCGTACGCCGTCGGGCGAGGTGTAGAGGATCTGGTCGTAGTGGCGTTCTGCCTGCAACTTCTCGATCAGTTCGAAGATCGGTTCGGGCTTCATCACCATGCCAGCTTCGCCACCAAAGGGGTAGTCGTCGGTGGTCTTGCGGCGGTCGTGGGCGTAGTCGTGGATGTTATGCACGACGATCTCCACCAGCCCCTTGTCTTGTGCGCGCTTGAGGATCGACTCGTTCAGCGGCGAGACAAGCAGTTCGGGAACAACGGTTAGGATATCTATGCGCATGGCTTGGTGTATCGGAAGATGATGTCTTTGTGGCTATTGCTTTGCAGAGCGACCTCGGTGCCGTGGTGCAGGGTCGAGCCTTTGTAGCCCAATGCGGTGAAGAGGGCGATGATCTGTGCGCGGTTTGCACCGCCCGTCTCGATGAGTACCGTGGGGTGGAAGCGCTCTAACAGGGGACGTATCTCGTTCATCACCACCACTTCGTAGCCTTCGATGTCGCACTTGATAAAATCCAGCCGTTCGATCTTGGCGAAAAGCACGCTTCCACGGCGCATCTCGGCGGTGAACTCCACGTCGGTGGCATCGGTGCTGTCGTTCACAAAATTCTGTCCAGTACCCAAATAGCCCGTCTGACGAGCCGAATCGTTGCCCATGCGAATGGTCTGCTCCTCGGTGCCGAGGGCGTAGTTCATCAAATGCACGTTGCGGCAGTGGCGCATATTGCGGCTCAGGACGGCAAAGACGGGGCGCACAGGTTCCACGGCGTAGAGGCATCCCGCCGTGCCGAGGATCTCGGAGAGAGGGCGGGCGTAGTAGCCGAGGTTGGCGCCGATGTCGATCGCCGTGGCACCGGGCTGCACGAGCCGAGGCAGGTGGTAGACGTATTCGGTGGCTGCGGCGTGGCGTCCGATGCCCAGACGGTAGGTGATGAAAAACAGACGGCTCACCACGCGCAGGTAGTTCTCCAGCGAGAGGTTGCGGTAGAGCAGTTTATGAAGGAGCTTTTTCACGTTATTTGTAGTTGACTTCGTTGTTTAACACCTCGACGATGAAGGGGTTGTTGAGACTCTCGTGACCGATGGTCGATTCGGGTCCGTGACCCGGATAGATGCGCACCTCGTCGCCTAGAGGAAGAAGGTTGTCGAGGATCGAGCGCATGATCCATGAGTAGTCGCCCCCCGGCAGGTCGGTGCGTCCGATGCTCTCGCGGAAGAGGGTGTCGCCCGTGAAGAGTGCCTTTGCGTCGGCGTTGTAGAACGACACGTGTCCCGGCGTATGTCCCGGTGTGGGGATCACGGTGAGGGTTGTGTTGCCGAAATGCACCTCTTTTAGGGTGTCAAGGTCGATCTCGGTGGTCGGCATGGCGCCGATTTTTATGCCATAGATCTCGCCACTTACGGCGGCATTATCGACCAGAAATTGGTCCTTCGCTGCGAGGGCGAAGGGGATGTCGTAGGTTTTTTTGAGCCACTCGACGCCCAGTGTGTGGTCGAAATGACCGTGGGTGTTGAGCGCCACTACGGGGCGCAAATGGTGGTTGGTGATGAAGTTCCGCAGGGCGGTATTTTCGTGTTCGTTGGAGTTTCCAGCGTCGATCACGGCGCATTCGAGGGTCTCATCCCAAACTACGTAGGTGTTCTCTTGGATCGGATTGAATGGCAGGCAAGCTATTTTCATGGTCGCATTTGTTGTTGTAAATGGGTCTACTTTCAGGCAAAGATAGTGCTTTTTGCGGAATTTTAGTACCTTTATGGCTTGAGGTATTGCTTTTGTAGAGGTTATGAAGATGAAATATACAATTTTGAAAATAGCGGTCGCGCTCTTCGCCGCCGTGATGATGGTGAGTTGCTCACTGCTCAAGGTCTCTGTGTCGACGGGCGACCCGCTGCCGCGCAGCGATGTGCAGACGCGGGTGATGACCCGTGGTTTTTACTACGACCTGACCGCCGAGGTGGCACGTACGGCAGATTCGATCGCCGCAGCCACCCCCGATGTGCAGACCAAACTGCGCGCCATTCGGTGGAAGATGCAATCCACGCGGGCGGCGGTAGCGGCGGCGATGCAATCCGTTCCCGATGTGGCACTTGCCGATACGTGGATTCTCTGTCGGCGCATGAATACCTCCTTTGCTGCCACCCCCGATGAGCAGCTCTTTGGCGCGCAATCGGAGCGTGCGCGTGCGACGACCCGCCGACTGGATCGGCGTGCTGGTAGCTTGGCGCGCGAGGTGTTGACCCCCGATCGCTACCTGCTCATGGAGCGCTTCGTGCAGGAGTATCTTGCTACGAACCCGGTGCAGGCGGAGGGTGTGGAGACGGTCAACACAACCCTTGCGTGGCTCAACTTCCTCAAGGCAAATGGCATAGAACACGCCTATGCGTCGGGGACAATCTCCGAAGTGGTTGCCGACATGAGCGACCGCATGGGGGGACAAACACAGCAGATTGCAAATTCGATCGGTTGGTCGAAAGATATTTTTGAGTTGCAGATGCAGCAGGATAGTACGCGCACGAAATTAGAGCGGCAGTTGGATAGTTTGAATAGCGATTTTACGCGTATGGCGGTGGTCATGGAGCATATGCCCGAAATTTCGGATTACGCCATTCGCACCTTCAGCGATCGTGTGCAGGGGATGATCTACGCCATGAACGCCAGCATCGACAATGCCTTTGTGAACATCGACACGCAACGTGCTGAGTTGCAGCTTTTCATCGCTGCCGAGCGCAAGGAGATGATGATCGACGCCTCGAAAGCGGCGGACAACGCCGTTCGCACAGCGCTCGACGGGCTGCCCGCATTGCTGGGTAAAATGGTCGGTTGGTTCATCCTGCTGGCGGTGGTACTCCTTGGAATGCCCTTTGCGGCGGGATTCTGGATCGGAACGCTGCGCGAGCGGATGCACGAACGGAAACGCAACAAATAAATTTGGCTCTTCCCTCCCCTTGCGCTATCTTTGTGGTCGAATAGAACGATTATGAGAAAAAAGAGAGCTGAGTACCCCCTCATCGAGGGGCTTGAAATAACAACACTTGCCGCCGAGGGCAAAGCAATGGGACGCGTGAACGACATGGTGGTCTTTGTGCCGATGACCGTGCCGGGCGATGTGGTCGACGTGCAGATTCGATCGAAACGACGTCGATTCATGGAGGGTTATGTGGTGCGCTACGTCACCCAGTCGCCTCTGCGCGCAGAGCCTTTTTGCGAACATTTTGGGGTGTGCGGCGGCTGCAAATGGCAGAACCTCCCCTACGCCGAACAGCTCAACTTCAAAACCGAGCAGGTGCGCGATCAGCTGACGCGCATTGGTAAGATCGAGCTGCCCGAAGTTGCCCCTTGCTTGGGGTCGGCACGCACGCAATTCTATCGTAATAAACTCGAATATACCTTTGCCGACCGCCGTTGGCTCACCTACGAGGAGATCGCCGAGGCGGAGGAGATTATCGCCACACCTGCCCTCGGATTCCACATCCCCAATATGTTCGACAAGGTGCTGGACATTGATAAATGTTGGTTGCAGGCGGATCCGTCGAATGCTATTCGACTGGAGACCAAACGTTTCTGCGTCGATAACGAATACACCTTCCACAACGCACGCGA
Organism: Alistipes sp.; assembly: GCA_036658095.1. Classification (GTDB taxonomy): domain Bacteria; phylum Bacteroidota; class Bacteroidia; order Bacteroidales; family Rikenellaceae; genus Alistipes. The sequence continues at coordinate 8,292 of JAVXFC010000062.1, forward strand.
ACATACGGGCTTGATGCGTAACATGGTGATCCGCACCGCTTCGACGGGCGAAATCATGGTCATCGTGATCTTTGGCGCGGACGATCAAGAGCGCATCGCGGCACTGCTCGACCACCTGAAACAGGCGTTTCCTGCCATCACATCGCTCATGTATGTCATCAACACCAAGTGGAATGACTCGACGGGCGATTTGGATGCGATCTGCTATGCGGGCAAGGATCACATCATCGAACGCATGGAGGGGTTGCAATTCAAGGTGGGCGCCAAGTCGTTCTACCAGACCAACTCCGAGCAGGCGTATGAACTCTACAAAGTGGCGCGCGATTTCGCGGCGCTCACCCCGACCGATACCCTCTACGACCTCTACACGGGAACGGGTACGATTGCCAATTTCTGTGCTGCACGTTGCGCGAAAGTAGTTGGTATTGAATATGTTCCTGAGGCGATTGCCGATGCCGAGATCAACGCTGCACTCAACGGAATCACCAATACATCGTTCTTTGCGGGCGACATGAAGAAGGTGCTGAGTGACGATTTTGTGGCGGCAAATGGGCATCCCGATGTGATTATCCTCGATCCGCCGCGTGCGGGGGTCGACGAACCTGTCATCGAGGTGATCCTCCGTGCAGCCCCCGAACGGATCGTCTATGTGAGCTGCAACCCAGCTACGCAGGCGCGCGATTTGGCGCTCATGGATGCCGCTTATCGGGTCGAGTGCATCCAACCCGTCGATATGTTCCCCCATACACACCACGTCGAGAACGTCGTTAAGTTGGTACGCAGATCGTAGTATATCTTGTTCTGAAAAACCGTTGCAGTTTCTAATGCACCGAACCCGACTGAACCCTTTTTCTTCGCTTTTGAGCCATAAAAATAGAGATTAGTAGAAAACGTTTTC
>JAVXFC010000063.1:0-9157 GCA_036658095.1 Alistipes sp.
ATCGTCGAAACGTAAAACCATGGTCTCGACGGGCGACCGCTCGGCGAAAATCCGCACCTACAACTACCCACAAGGACGCATCACCGACCACCGCATCAACTACACAATCTACAATTTAGCCGCCTTCATGGACGGCGAGATTCAAGATTGCATCAACCACCTGATCGTTGCCGAGAACGCCGAACGTCTCAAAGAGTCCGAATTATAGCGCACACAAGAGGTGGTTAAAGTAAAGTTTATCCTCCTGATTATCACATTGTTGATGTCGCTACGCGCATCCACACAGAATCCCTTGTACATCGTCAACGGCGAGCCGCGCGACGAGATTAGCTCGATCCCACCCGAACAAATCGAGCGCGTGGAGCTGCTGCCCGCCGACGAACAAACCATTGCTCACTACGGCATCAAAGCGTCGAATGGGGTGATGCTCATCACATTATACTACGACCAAGCGGCGCAATTTGCGGGCGGGCAATCTTTCACCGACTACATCTCGACACGCGTGCCATGGAGCGAAAAGGAGGATGCTGCACGCGTAATCGTGCGCTACACCGTCGCCCCCGACGGCAAGGCGCACCTCGACAAAGTGCTGGAGTCGACCTCGGCGCGGCTGCTGCGACGCGTGATACAGACGTTGGACGATGCCCCCTTCTGGCGACCCGCCTCGCAAAACGGAACCCCCGTCGCCAGCCAAGGCGTACTGCGCATCGAGCTTCCTCAAGGCAAAACATTGCCACGCGAAACGGAGCTTATTCTCCGATAAATTTCTATCTTTGCAGGATGCAAAACCACCTCACACTCTCCGAATTGCAGCGGCTCGTCCGCCAAAGTCTTGAGGAGCGATTTCCGCTACCCATGTGGGTGAGCGCCGAGATCGCCGACCTAAAGGTCAACTACTCTGGGCATTGCTACTTGGAGCTGGTCGAGAAGGGGGGCGCAAACGGAGTGCCGACCGCACAAGCACGCGCCGTCATCTGGCGCAGCGCCTATCCGCGTCTGGCAGCACAGTTCGAAGCCGAAACAGGACAGCGACTATCTGCGGGCATTCGCATCTTGGCGAAGGTGGCGATCAACTACCACGAATTGTATGGATTCTCGCTGCAAATCAATGACATAGACCCCGCCTACACCTTGGGCGATATGGAGCGACAACGGCAGGAGACCATCGCCCAGCTGCAAAAAGACGGCATCTGGGAGATGAACCACGAAACGCCGCTACCACGGCTCATTCAGCGCGTGGCGGTGGTGTCGAGTGCCAATGCGGCAGGCTATCGCGACTTCTGCAAAGAGTTAGAAACCAGCCCTTATCGGGTGGATTGCACCCTCTTCGACGCCTTCATGCAGGGGGCGGCGGCCGAGGAATCGATCGTGGAGGCGTTGTGCGCCATTGCCGATCGGCAGGAGGAGTTCGATGCCGTGGTGATCATCCGCGGTGGCGGCTCGACGAGCGACCTGAACTGCTTCAACGCCTACCGACTTTGCTCCTATGTGGCGCAATTTCCACTGCCCGTCATCACGGGAATCGGTCACGATAAAGACACGAGCGTCGCCGACATGGTGGCGCACACAGCCCTCAAAACCCCCACAGCCGTAGCTGGTTGGCTCACGGAGCGACTGGCGCAGAGCGACGCTTGGCTCGATGCCGCAGCGCAGCAGCTTCACGACACCGCTATTGGGGTCATGCGGAGCTGCGAACTGTTGCTCGCACGGCAGCAAAGCGAGTTGATACGGCTCAGCAGCGCCCTCGTTGCTCGGCAAAACGTCCACGTGGAGCAGCTCTCTGCGCAGCTTCCGAGGGCCGTGGGCGACCTACTCACACGGCAACGACGGAGGTTGGAAAGTGCCGAGGAGCTGACCCTCAGCCGATCCCCACGGCACATCCTGCGATTGGGATTCGCCGTGGTGCGCCGCAACGGACAAGCCGTCACCTCCACACGCACGTTACACACGGGCGAGCAGCTCGACGTCGAGGTCGCCGACGGCACATTTAGAACCGAAGTAAAATAGCTAATGATATGGCAAACAAAGTGATAACCTACACCGAAGCGATGACCGAGATCGAGCAGATCCTCGCTCGCTTCCGCAACGAAGAGATGGACGTGGACAGCTTGGCAACCCAAGTGAAGCGCGCCACCGAGCTGATTGCCCTCTGCAAAGAGCGCCTCGGCAAGGTCGAAACCGATGTGAAAAAAATCCTCGAATAACGATGAAACGATTGATTAAATGGGCGCTGAACCACCTGCCGCGCACCTTTCTTCAGCGCATCGCCGGCTGGGCAGTGCCAATCATGGGACTTTTCTACCGCGGACGCGGCGTGGAATGTGCCGTGTGTGGCGCACAATACCGCCGTTTTCTGCCCTATGGCTACGTCACTTCGCGCACGAATGCCCTCTGCCCGCACTGCTTGTCGCTCGAACGGCACCGCCTGCTGTGGCTCTACCTGACGCGCGAAACAGATCTCGCAACGCGCCTTCCGCGCCTGCTACACATCGCGCCCGAAGTGTGCATCATGCGCAAGATGAGGGAGTTGTATAAACCAAAACCACAGGAGTACGTCACCGCCGACCTCGAAAGTCCACTGGCAGATCTACACTTCGACATTCAGCAGATTCCGCTGGCGGACAACACCTTCGATGTGGTGATCTGCAACCACATCCTCGAACACGTCGCCGACGACCGCGCGGCACTGCGCGAGCTGCACCGCATCCTGCGCCCCGGTGGCTGGGGCATCGTCCTCTCGCCCGTCGATCGCGACTACGAGCAGACCTACGAAGACGACACAATCACCGATCCCGACGAGCGCACGCGCATCTTCGGGCAATATGACCACCGCCGCATCTACGGCGCGGACTACGCCGACCGTCTGCGCGAGGCGGGTTTCGAAGCTGCCGACCTTGATTACGCCGCCGCCCTCACCCCCAACGAACGCACACGCTACGCACTTCCCACAGACCATATCTACGTCATCTACAAAGTATAAAAAAGAGCAACCGTCGATCGACGGTTGCTCTTGATTTGGCAAATCCTATAAGCCGGGTTCTGTGCTTCGACGAATCGAAGTCCTTGTCATTGATCTACTACGGCGGTCACCCGCCGTCTCCAGCAACCTACCCCCCGACATCGAGCGAGTAGCCCTTAGTTGTCGGTATACACGGTCTTGCAACCCGTCAGACGTACTGCCGAACGACATCACTGCCTTCGCGGTGGGCTTTTACCCCGCCTTTTCACCCTTACCCTTGCGGGCGGTTATTTTCTGTTACGCTGCTATACCCTCACGAGTATCAAGTCATTAGCTTGCACGGCACTCTATGTTGCCCGGACTTTCCTCCCCCCACTTGCGCGGGCGGCGACAAGGCGGACTTGCCACTGCAAAGGTATGATTAATTCTCGAATTCTGAAATTATTCGCGAAAGATGTTCAAACGACGCAGCAGCGGATTGCGACGGTCGAGCAGGCAGAACTCCACCAGCAACAGCAACAAAGCCAGCGCCACAAGGTACTGATATTGCTCGTTGAACTCCTCGAAACGCAGGGTTGAAAGCTCGGTTTGCTCCATTTTGTTGATGCTCTGCACGATCTCCTCCAGTCCAATCGACTGCTTCGAGGCGCGCACATAAGCACCCCCCGTTTGGTCGGCGATCTGTTGCAGCATCTCCTCGTTGAGCTTCGAGACAACCATATCCCCCTTCTCGTCCTTCAGAAATTCACCATTGATGCGGATCGGAGCGCCCTCTGGAGTGCCGATACCGATCGTGTAGATCCGAATGCCCATCTCTGCGGCTCGCTGTGCCGCCACCAGAGCATCGTCTTCGTGGTTCTCGCCGTCGGTGATCAAGATCACCACGCGGCTATGGTTCTGCTCTGTGTCGCTCGAAAAGGACATCAGTGCCTGCGAAAGCGCGCTACCAATCGCCGTACCCTGCACGGCAACCAGCGAGGGGTCGATCTTGCGGGCAAAAGCCTTCGCCATGCGGTAATCGGAGGTGATCGGAAGTTGCACCTTCGGTTCGCCCGCGAAGACCACCAACCCGACGCGATCTTGGTGCAGCTCGTCGAAAAGTTTATTGATCGCGTATTTGGTGCGGTCGAGGCGGTTGGGTTCGAAATCCTCTGCCAACATCGAGTTTGAGACATCGACCGCCAGCATCATTTCGATCCCCTTGGACTTCTCCTCGCGGAGTTTCGACCCAAATTGTGGGCGCGCAATGGCTAAAATGAGCAGCGTAAGTGCCGCCGACAAGATAATGAATTTCAGCTTGATACGCCCCGTGGAGACCTCAGGCATCAGCTCTCGAAGCACCGCAGGGTTGCCAAAACGCGCCAAGCGCTGGCGGCGGTTGCGGAGGAAGAGCCAAAACAGCAGACTCAACGTGGGGATCACGAGGAGCAGCCAGAGATATTGCGGATGTGCGAAACGGAACATGGTATCGAAGGTTATTTACGGTAATTTTTTTAATGCGAGGTTGCTGAGCAGGAACTCTGCCAACAGCAAAAGGAAGCCCAGCAATGCCCAAACGAGGTACTCCTCGTGATAAATAGTGAACTCGGAAAGCTCAACCTTGCTGCGTTCGAGTTGGTTGATCTCTTCGTAAATGGCTTGTAACTTCGCCTTGTCCGTTGCGCGGAAATAGCGTCCGCCCGTCACAGAGGCGATCTCGGTGAGGCTCTTTTCGTCGATCTTCACCTCCGCCATTTGGTAGGTGATGTTGCCAAACATATCGAGGAACGGGTAGGGTGCCTTGCCACGCGTGCCGACGCCGATCGTGTAGACGCGGATATTTTGCGCGTGGGCAATCTCGGCTGCTGTGAGCGGGGCGATCTGACCTGCGTTGTTTTCGCCGTCGGTCAACAATATGATTACCTTGCTCTTAGCGTCGCTTTCACGCAGGCGGTTGACTGCCGTTGCCAAACCATTACCGATCGCCGTGCCGTCCTCGATCAGTCCGCTGCGGATACGTCCCAACATGGTTTGGAGGGTGCTTTGATCGGTGGTGAGGGGACTTTGGGTGAACGCCTCCCCCGCAAATGCCACCAAGCCAATGCGGTCACCCGCACGGTCGGCAATGAAGGTTCCAGCAACCTCCTTGGCTGCCGTGATACGGTCGGGCAGGAAGTCGCGCGCCAACATCGAACCAGAGACGTCGATCGCCATCATGATGTCGATACCCTCGGCATTCGAGCGACTATTCATCTCCGCCGACTGCGGACGCGCCAGTGCCACAATGAGTGCTGCAACAGCTCCGCAACGCAGCACAAAAGGGAGGTGACGCAGGTAGTAACGCACGGTTTTCGGCGCGCGCACCACCCCCGAAATGGTCGATATGCGGATCGCTGCCCCACCCTTCAGGGTGCGATAGACGTACCACGCAACCATGGGTACGAGAACCAACAGCAACCAAAGATAGTATGGAGATGCAAACTTAATCATGTCGTAATTTTACCAATTTTTTTGTCCTCGAACCACCACACCCTGCTGCTCCTTGAGTTTCTCTTGCGTGCGATCCTCCTGAGCCTGAATGGCTTCGAGCATCTGCTCCTGCTCCTGTTTCGAGATACCGCCCTGCTGAGGCTGAGGCTGCTGTTGTTCGTTTTTATCCTTATTTTGATCCTGCTTCTGATCTTTGTCTTTGTCTTGATCTTTATTTTGATCTTGCTTCTGTTGATCCTTGTCTTGATCTTGCTTCTGCTGATCCTTGTCTTGATTTTTATCCTTATTCTGATCTTTCTTCTGATCATCCTTGTTTTGATCGAGCAGGCGCTTGGTGTAGGCGTAGTTGAACTTCGCCTCCTTGTCCGACGGATTCATGCGCAACGACTGCTTATAACTTTCGAGGGCCTCTTTGTATTTTTTCTGCTTGAACTGCGCATTGCCAAGGTTGTAGAAGGCTTCGGCACGCTCCACATCGGCGCGCAACGAGTCGGCAGCAGCACCCTTAGCCAGCTGCTCCGCCTTGTCGAACTGCTCGGTTTTATAGAGTGCGTTGCTCAGGTTATACGCCGCCTCGAAGCTCTGCGGAGCCACCTCCAGCGCCTTCGTATAACGTTCGACGCTCTGCTTGTAGTTGCCCTTGTCGAATTGGCGGTTGCCCTTGCGCACCAAGCTCCGTTCGGGCATATTCTGCCCCACGGCACTCACCGCAACGACCATAAAGGCGATGCAGAGCAACATACGTAGGATTTTATTCGGCTTGTTCATGGTCAATTTCTGGTTTTTCTTTCTCTTCCTCGGTGACCTCCTTGGTCTCCTCGACGAAGTAGTACGCCTTCAAATAGTCTGCCTCGTTCTGCTCGGCATCGGGCGTCGCCTTGGCGAACTTCACGGGGTCGGCATTGCGCAGGATCGTCGTCAGATCCGAGGCACTCTTCTGCGGCACACCCTCCACGCCCCGCAGTGCGTCGATGATCTCGTCGGAGGTCATCTCCATGGCGCCAAAGTGGTAGCGCGCAGCCAAGTAGGTACGCAGGATGTCGGTCAACGCCGAGTAATACTGCTTGCAACGGTCATTTTGCCACAACTTCTGGTTGTGCAACGCCTCCAGCGCGCGGATCGCCGCAACATGAGGCGGCAGCGGTGGTGTAGGCTTGAACAGGTCACCGATCGAGCGTCCGTAATGCGCCAGCAGGCGCTTTGCTACATAGAAAAGCAGGAGCAGCAACACGAGCGCCATGAGCGCCCAATTCACGTAGCTGCTCACCTCGCCGTAACGGAAGGGGAGCATCTTCTGCCCCTTCAAATCGTTGATAGTCTGCTTGGTGGTGTCGATTTCGAAGGTGGCAACCCGCAAGCGAAGCGTGTCGGGACTCGAAAGCGTGTCGACCACATTTTTGTCGGCATAGAGGACTTGCGCCCTGCCCAACGAGAGGTTGCCCTCCTCGAATGCCGCCAGCGTGTAGCGTTTGCGCAATTTCTGCGCGCGACCATTGCGTTCGAGGGTGTCCACCGGGAAGCTCTCGACCAACTCGATCGCCCCCGAGGCATCCCTAAATTCGGGGAAGTTGACCACCTGCACCTGATCTTTCTCGACCTCGATCACATAGTCGAAGCGGTCGCCAATGGCGATGCTATCGGGAGTGATGTGCGCACGCACCGTGGGGGCGTGCTGCGCCATGCCTGCCCCCGCGGCAAGCAGGGCTGCTATGGTAATGAGTAACTTCATCGCTGCTTGAAAAGTTTGATAAGTTCGACGACATAATCGCTTCCCGTCGAGATCGTTGCGGTATCTATGCGGTTGTGTTTGAGGGTGTGTTCAATCTCTCCCGAACGCCGCTCCCACACCTTGGCATAATGGTCGCGCACGGCGTGTGATGAGGTGTCGGTCCACACCTTGCGTCCCGTTTCGGCGTCCTGCAACTCGATGATGCCCACGTTGGGCAGCTCCGTCTCGCGCGGATCAAAGACACGGATCGCCACCAGATCATGGCGTCCCCCTGCGATCTTCAGCGCATCGTCCAACGCCGTCTTGTCGCCCGACGCATCCATGAAGTCCGACAGCACGAAGGTCGTGCAACGCTTCTTGTTCACGTTGGTCAGATAGCGAATCGGCTCGGAGAGCTTTGTCCCCAGCGATTCGGGCTGAAAACCGATCAACTCGCGGATGATCATCAGGATATGACTGCGCCCCTTTTTGGGCGGGATGAACTTTTCTACCTTATCCGAAAAGAAGATGCACCCCACCTTATCGTTGTTCTGCGCCGCCGAGAATGCCAACACAGCCGCAATTTCGGTAATGGTGTTCTTCTTCAGGCGGTCGGTCGTACCGAACATCCGCGATCCCGAAACGTCGACCACGAGCATCATCGTCAGCTCGCGCTCCTCTTCGTAGATCTTGATGTGGGGCGTGCGTGAACGCGCCGTGACATTCCAATCAATATCGCGCACATCGTCGCCCACATGAGACTCCCTGACCTCGGAAAACGACATACCCCGTCCGCGGAAAGCCGTATGGTACTTCCCGGCGAAAATTTCATTCGACAGCCCGCGCGTCTTGATTTCGATCTTGCGGACGCGCTTCAGAATATCGTTCTCGCTCTCCTGCATGGTTAAGGCACGATTACATTGTTCAGAATATCGGTGATGATCTCTTCGGTGGTGATGTTCTCCGCCTCCGCTTCGTAGGTCAGCCCAATACGATGACGCAGCACGTCGTGGCAGACGGCACGCACATCCTCGGGGATCACATAGCCGCGACGACGGATGAACGCATAGGCACGCGCTGCCTTGGCCAGCGAGATGCTCGCACGGGGCGAACCGCCGTAGGAGATCAACGACTGGAGCTTCTGGAGGTTGTATTCCGCAGGCTCACGGGTGGCGAAGATGATGTCGATGATATATTTTTCGATCTTCTCGTCCATATAGACCTCCTCGACCACTTTGCGTGCCTTGAGAATGTCGTCGGGCGAGATGACCTTGTTGACTTGGGGCATACCGTCGCCCGAAAGGTTCATGCGCATGATATCGCGCTCCTCCTGCTTTTTGGGATACGAGATGCGCGCCTTGAGCATGAAACGATCGACCTGCGCCTCGGGCAGTGGGTAGGTTCCCTCTTGCTCCAGCGGGTTCTGCGTTGCCAAGACCAAGAAGGGCTGCGGCAGCGGATAGGTCGTATCACCAATGGTCACCTGATGCTCCTGCATCGCCTCCAAGAGTGCCGACTGCACCTTGGCAGGCGAACGGTTGATCTCGTCGGCGAGGACGAAGTTGGCAAAAACGGGACCTTTCTTGACGACGAACTCCTCGTTTTTCTGCGAGTAGATCAGCGTACCGATCAGATCGGCAGGCAGCAGGTCGGGGGTGAATTGAATGCGTGAAAAATCGGCGCTGACAGCCTTGGCGAGGGTGGTGATTGCCAATGTCTTTGCCAGACCCGGAACCCCCTCCAACAGGATATGTCCGTTGGAGAGCAGTCCAATCAGTAGGGTGTCGATCAAGTGGCTCTGACCCACGATGACCTTGCCCATCTCCATACGGAGCGTATCGACGAAGACGCTTTCGCGCTCGATGCGCTCGTTGAGTTCTTTGATGTTGATGACTTCGCTCATGTGTTTTTTTATAATTGTTTTACTGTTTTAACGATCGGAATGCAAAGATATTGCAAAAACCGTGAAATTATTTCCTTTTTTTGGTTAAAAAAACGACTAAAAAATTCCCGTAAATAGG
>JAVXFC010000064.1:0-9009 GCA_036658095.1 Alistipes sp.
GGTGTTGCGGGACTTTCGGGCAATGTGCTGACCACCACGCTTGACCAACTTTCGTCGGGCGGTGTTGTATTGCCGCTCAAGGGCGTGTGCCTTTCAGGTACGGAAGCGGAGGTCGTAGCTGGCAAACTCAAAATTTCGAAACCGATTTTATCGGTGGTTTCGCCCCAATTCCCCGGTGATGCGTACAAATTGTCGGCACTCAAAACCATAGGCAGCTGCACCATTGGAATCTCGGCGAGCGATATGAATCTGCACATCGATCCAAAGGATTGTGTGTTGGCGGCAGGCTTTACGCAAGACATCAGCATTGATCAGCAGATTGACGAGACCTTCGCGGTACCTAAAGAGGTGGCTGGGATTGCCTTGGCCGAGGTGGTGGACGCCAATACGCAGGGCGAGGCGGTGCTGACGATCAGCCTCGGTGTCGAAAATTCGCCCGTCGAGAACTTCTCGTTCGACAACATCAACATCGTGCTGCCGAAGTTCCTGAAAGCCAAGCATCCGAATCTCAATCCAGAGACCAACACGGTGCATATAGACCGCATACCCTACCAAGGCAAGCCGATCACAGTGGCGCGCATCGTCCTCGAAGCGATCGAGGATGTGCCTATCGAAAAACCCGCCACGGGCGATAAATTGGCGAAACTGAAGGGCAAAGTGCTGCTCACGGCGACGGTCAATGTGCCAGACGATTCGTCGATTTCAGGACTTGATCAGGTGGAAATTACGCTACGTCCGAACGTTGTGGTCTCGCCACTCAAGGTGAGGCACGTCACGGGTAGCGTGGATATTGACCTGCAAAAATACCTCGAACCGACGACCATAGATCTGGGCGATATCAGCGAATCGCTGGGCGACCAGAATATCGAAATCAACCTCATTGCGCCGCAAATACGCTTCAAGGTGAGCAACCCCGTAGGCATCGGCATGATGGGCGATATCGTAATGCAACCCTACGACTTCTCGGGCAATAAACTCGAAAAGGTTGTGGTGAAAGATGTCTATGTCGAGCCGTCGTTGGATGACCTACCGCGCATCACCAAACTCTTTATCTCCGACCTGACACAGGCTCCCGCGGGCTACACCCTCTGCCGCGTTGCTGATCTGTCGAAGTTGGTGAAGATCATCCCTTCGAAAATCGACGTCACATTCGATTTGAAGGTGGACGACAGCCGTCCGCAGACCTTCTTGATCACGGGTGAGAACTATCCGTTCGACGTGGACTACGAGATCAAGCTGCCGCTGAAATTCAAAGACGATGCAGCCATTTCCTACACGGACGATGCGGATGTCTCCGACACCTTCGACGATATTGAAGATTATGATGTCACGGCGGAGGATATCCTCGTGACGATCGATGCCAAATCGACCATTCCGCTCGACTTGGCGGTGACGGTGGATTTCCTCGATGACAAGGGCGTTGTGGTGGACGACGTGAAGGCGGTTGTCGACGGTGCGATCAAGGGTTACGATCCGAAGGTGGACGAAGAGTACAAGCAGACTTTGCTCCAAGTGCGAGTCGACATCAAAGACGGTGATATTCAGCGCTTGAAACGCGTTGCCTCGATCCGCTATGCCATAAATGGCAAGGCGGTGGGTACGGGCAGCGGACTCTCGCCCGAACAATATGTCACTGCTGAATTCAAGTTGCTGCTCAAACGCGGCATCAGCATCGATCTCGACACGTTGTAAATCACTCAAACATACCCAAATCCTGCAAAAACAGATAGCATGAAACGATCTACTTATTATATAATGGTGTTCATCGCCGCTGCGATGTGCATTCCCTTTGGAGCGTCGGCACAGATGAAGACAGCCTACTTCATGGAGGGATCCGTTCAACGACTCGACCTGAACCCCTCTTTTGTTCCACAGCGAGGCTACGTCAACATCCCCGTAATCGGTAACATGGGATTCAACTACAACTCGAACTTCCTGTCGGTGAAGAATATGCTCTACCCCGACCCCGACGGCGACGGATTGGTGACCTTCATGCACAGCTCGGTCGATGCCGATAAGTTCTTGAAGCGCATGCGCAACACGAACCACATGAACATCGGGCTGAACGAGAACATCTTCGGCGTGGGTGGCTATGCGCGCAACTTCTTCTGGTCTTTCGGGCTGAACTTACGCTCCGAAACCTCGCTCTCGATCCCCAAGGAGTTCTTTGCTCTTGCCAAGGAGCTGCACGCGGGTGAGTATAACCTCAAGGGATTCAACATGGAAAGTGATAACTACGTGGAGTTTGCCTTCGGTGCCGCAGTGCCTATCTTCGACTATCTGACCGTTGGCGCGCGGGCTAAATTCTTGCTGGGTGGCGCACATGCGTCGCTCGATGTGGAGTCGATGAATGTCAATATCACCGACGACGTGTGGCGTGCCGATATGCGTGGACGCTTCCATGGCAACATCACGGGCTTTAACTTCTCGCATCTTTCGGGTTCCATGCCGCTGAGCGACGTGACGGACGCAATCGACAATTTCAAGATGAACGTCGGTAGCTGGGGCATGGCGTTCGATCTGGGTGCTGACGCCCGCTTCCTCGAAGACCGACTGAAAGTTTCGTTGGCAGTCAACGACATCGGCTTCATCGTGTGGAGCAAGAAGAGCGCGGTCAACGGCTCGTTCAAAGACCTTTCGGTTGCCTTCCGCGGCTATGATTTCGATGCCGAGGATGCCGATTTCGACAAGCCCGACGATGTGCTGGTGGATGTGGATGCCCCCAAGGCAATGGCTCGTATGCTGACTGCTACGATCAATGCGGGTGGCGAATATACTATTTTGGACAATGCGATCGGATTCGGTCTGTTGTCGCAAACGCGCTTCTATGGCAACTACACCTCCACCGAATTGACGGTCTCGGCGAACTTCCGCCCCTCACCGTGGTTCTCGGCATCGTTGAGCCACTCGCTCATCCAGAACCGCATGGGGGTTATCGGCTTGGCGCTCAACGTTCATCCGTCGTGGATCAACCTCTTCTTGGGTGTCGATTATGTCGGCTTCAACTACGGCAAAGATATGATTCCGATCAATCTGAAGTCGGCAAACTTCTATTTTGGACTTGCTGTGCCGATCCTCAAACCGAAGGCTGACGGTAAATTCCGTTCGAAGCTGTACGGGCGCAACTAAGAAGCCCGTTGGGAGGTGCGAGAATTCCATCTCCTTTTGCAAAACACAAAAAAATATCCTGTCCTCTTTAGAGGGCAGGATATTTTTATCATCAAAAGCGTTGTTTGTTACGCGATTTTTTGCAGTTTGATCGAGATCACCAGCGATTGTGTCTTGGTGAACAGATCGGTGAAAACGGTGGTGACCAGTGCGCGAACGGGGATCACTCCACCTCCGTCCATGTCTACATTTTCGGGAAGCAGCGGCAGAACAACCTCAGTCAGCAGTGGCAGGTAGGGCATCATCATCGCCTTGTCGATGTAGAGTGTCAGCGACTTGTCGGCACCAATCGTGTATTTCAGCGGTATAGCGTAGGTTTCGGGTGTCGCAGCGATATCCAAGGTGGGGTATTTAGCCAGCATGCCGTCTATGATCGCGATCAAGTCCATATTCTCTTGTTTGCCGATCGCCGCGATGAAGGCTTTCTTTACCGAGATGAAAAGTTTTCCACCCTCGGTGTAGTATGAAATAGCTTGAGCAGCAGCAATTCCGGTGGGATCAGTGCCGGGGAACGTGAAGGTCTCTTTCGAGAATACTGGTTTCATGAACGATGTGCCGATTGATTTGTGGTATTTTGCACCCACCGAACCGTCTGCGTTGAAGTCAAACTGTGCCAGTCCACCTGTGTAGTAGACACCTGCTAACTGATTCACCATGTTAAGAGCTAAATTGAGAGGCTGTTTATTCAAGCCAAGCGCCGTGAGGTCGATTGTTGGGATATTTTCAGGGTCGATCCACGTTGCCTCGATGCCGATTGCGCCGACGGGGTCATTTTTAGGATCAGCGATGAAAGGGACGTAGGAGCCTGCTACTTCCATTTTGACGTCAGGGATGTTGGGTGTTTCCGGATCGTCATCACTACACGATGCGAGGGTCAAGGCGGCAAAGCCAGCCAATACGAGCATCATACGAGCGTACCAATTCATTTTCATAAGCATCTTAATTTAAGGGGTTTATATTTAATTATTACAAAATTAACATAAAATATTTTGTCGAACAACTATTTCCATAAAAATCGCATCAATTCATTATAGAAAGTCATAATTTATAAATGAACAGACAAAAAATGAGGAAGTTGCAGCAAACCTGCAACTTCCTCATTGTGGAATATTTAATTTCTAATACTCGATTTTCGACAGACGTTGATAACCGTTGTAGCGCCATTTTGCATTCTCTTCAGCCACCTTGAATAGTTCGGCAGCCTCTGTTGGGAACGCTTTTTTGAGTGACGTGTAGCGCACTTCCTTCATCAAGAAATCTTGGAACTTCGACCAGTCGGGTTCTTTCGAATCCAGCACAAAGGGGTTCTTGCCCTCGGTTTCCAGCTGCGGATTGTAGTGCCACAGGTGCCAGTAACCGCACTCCACAGCCTCTTTGCCGACCGTTTGTGTGCGTGTCATGCCGCCCTTGATGCCGTGGTTGATACACGGAGCGTAGGCGATCACGAGCGAAGGACCCGGATAGGCTTCTGCCTCCTTCAACACATTGAATAATTGGGTCTGTGATGCACCGATAGACACTTGAGCTACATAGACATAGCCATAGGTCATGGCGATAGCCCCCAGATCTTTTTTACGAATGCGTTTGCCCGCCGAGGCGAACTTTGCAACGGCACCAACGGGGGTTGCTTTCGACGATTGACCGCCTGTATTGGAGTAAACCTCCGTGTCGACGACCAAGATGTTGACGTCGAATCCCGATGCAAGTACGTGATCCACACCGCCGAAGCCAATATCATAGCCCCAGCCGTCGCCGCCGATGATCCATTGCGATTTTTTCACCAGCCACTCTTTGTGGTCGAGAATATCGCGGCACATATCGCAGCCGCAAGCCTCCAGCAGAGGAATCAAGCGCGCCGTCACTTCTGCCGAGCGAAGGGAGGAATCGCGTGCTTCGATCCACTCTCTCATCACGTTTTTCAGCTCTTCGGAGCAGCAGTTGCACCCCTTGATGGCATCTTCCACCGAGATTTGCAGGCGGTCGCGGAGTTTCTCGACACCCAAGTGCATACCCAATCCGAACTCGGCGTTGTCCTCGAAGAGCGAGTTTGCCCACGCGGGACCATGCCCTGCGGCGTTGGTGCAGTAGGGGGTCGAGGGGGCTGAACCTGAGTAGATTGAGGTGCAACCTGTGGCATTTGCCACCATCATTTGGTCGCCATAGAGTTGCGATAGTGCCTTGATGTAAGGTGTTTCACCGCAACCTGAGCAGGCGCCTGAAAATTCGAAGAGTGGTTGTGTGAATTGTAAGTTTTTGACACTCTTATTTTTGTCGACAACGTTCTTGTAGCCGATATTTTTGGTGATATATTCCCAATTTTTCTGCTGATCAGCCTGCCCGTCGAAAGGTTTCATGACGATTGCCTTCTCTTTGGCGGGGCAGACATCCACGCAGTTGCCGCAACCCGTACAGTCGAGTGGCGAGAGCTGAATGCGGAATTTGTACTCCTTGGTCTCGCCCAAGCCCTGTTTCCACTCCACGCCCGATGCGGCAGCTTCGGCCTCGGTGGCAAGGAAGGGGCGGATCACAGCGTGAGGGCAGACGTAGGCGCACTGGTTGCACTGGATGCAATTTGCCATTTGCCACTCAGGAACCTTCACCGCGATGCCGCGTTTCTCGTAGGCTGCCGTGCCGTTGTCCCACGTGCCGTCTTCGCGACCGTTGAACGCCGAGACGGGCAGCAAATCGCCCTTCAGCGCATTGATTGGATCGACGATCGAGCGCAGAAATTCGGGACGCGATGTGTCACCGCAATGGACGTCGGTGCAGCCGTTGTCGACAATCGATGCCCATGCTGTGGGTACTTCGACCTTTATAACGGCCTCACCACCAGCATCCACAGCTGCGTAGTTCATGTTGACAATATCTTCACCTTTCTTGCCATAAGACTTCAGAATGGCGTGCTTCATCTCCTCGACAGCTTGCGCGAAGGGGATCACCTCGGCGATTTTGAAGAATGCCGCCTGCATAATTGTATTGGTGCGCGATCCCAAGCCCAGTTCGGCTGCGATCTTCGTGGCGTTGATGATGTAAAAGTTGATCTGATTCTGAGCCATATACGCCTTCATGTGGTCGGGTAATGTGGCGCAAGTTGTTGCCGTGTCGTGTACCGAGTTGAGCAGGAACGATCCGCCCTTTTTCAACCCCTTCAGTACGTCGTACTTGTTGACATACGAAGGTACGTGGCAAGCTACAAAGTCGGGCGTCGTGACCAGATAGGGCGAAGAGATCGGCTTGTCACCGAAGCGCAGGTGCGACGAGGTGTAGCCGCCCGACTTCTTGGAGTCGTAGGCGAAATAGGCTTGGCAATATTTGTCGGTCGAACCGCCGATGATCTTGATAGAGTTCTTGTTAGCACCCACCGTGCCGTCGGCACCCAGACCAAAGAAGAGCGCCTCGAATGTGCCAGATTTCGCCAGCGAGATCTCCTCGCCCACGGGCAGTGAGCGGAAGGTTACGTCGTCCACAATGCCCACCGTGAATTGATTTTTCGGTTCGGCAGCTTGCAGGTTTTTGAATACGGACAACATCTGTGCGGGCGTTGTATCCTTCGACGAGAGTCCGTAGCGACCGCCAATGATCAGCGGCTTGCGCTCGGCGGCGATGTCTTTGCGTGTAGCAAATGCCTCCACCACATCGAGGTAGAGCGGATCACCCGCCGCTCCGGGTTCCTTCGTGCGATCCAGCACGCAGATACGTTTCACCGTTGCGGGAACCACCTCGGCGAGGTATTTCACCGAGAAGGGGCGATACAGATGTACCGTCACTACGCCGACTTTCTGCCCTTGGGCATTCAAGTAGTCGACCGTCTCCTTCAGCGTTTCGGTCACCGAACCCATTGCCACAACGATCTGCTCGGCATCTTTGGCGCCGTAGTAGGTGAATGGTTTGTATTCGCGACCAGTAATCTTCGAGATCTGGCGCATCGTCTGGGCAACCATGTCGGGTACGGCGTCGTAGAATTTATTCGAAGCCTCGCGTGTCTGGAAGTAAATATCAGGATTCTGAGCCGTGCCGCGTGTGACGGGATGCTCGGGGTTGAGTGCCGAAGTGCGGAACAATTTGAGCGCATCGAGGTCGAAGAGAGCCATGAGCGCCTCGTCGTCGATGAGTTCCACCTTTTGGATCTCGTGTGAGGTGCGGAAGCCGTCGAAGAAGTGCATGAACGGAATGCGCGATTTGAGTGCCACGATGTGCGCCACACCAGCCAAATCCATCACCTCCTGCACGGATGAGGTTGCCAGCATGGCAAATCCAGTTTGGCGCGTCGCCATGACATCTTGGTGGTCACCGAAGATCGAGAGCGACTGCGCAGCCAGTGCGCGTGCTGTGACGTGGAAGACGCCCGGCAGCAGCTCGCCCGAAATTTTGTACATATTGGGAACCATCAGCAGCAGACCCTGTGAAGCGGTAAATGTCGAGGTCAATGCACCACTCTGCAATGAGCCGTGTACGGCACCTGCGGCGCCCGCCTCCGACTGCATCTCGACGACTTTTACTGTTTCGCCGAAGATGTTTTTACGACCTTGCGCCGCCCATTCGTCCACCAACTCCGCCATCGTGGACGAGGGAGTGATTGGATAAATAGCAGCAACTTCCGAGAACATATAGGCGACATGAGCCGCCGCGTAATTACCATCACAGGTGATGAATTTCTTTTCTGACATATTGCTAAGAATTTTAGTATGAATACGTTATAACTATATTGTACCTTTGGATAGTTATATAAGACTTTGCAAAGGTATAAAAAATTGTCCGAAACCGCGCACTTATACTATCAAAAATGGCGCGATATTCTCTATCTCGCCATTTCAAAAGTCGTGCTACGCATATGTTAATTATTTTTAGAAGCTGTTGTTTGAATTAGCATAGCGCATATTTTGTTTTACAGAGAGGTTTGTTCTGCGTAAAGTTCAGATATTGGAGGATCTTGCAGGTAGTGAATGTCGGCAACAGAGGCAGGCGAGAACTCAAAAGTACGAATAACCCCTCTTAAACCACTTGTAAGGTGCATTTTGTACCCATAGTAATATTGTTTTTGAGTAGCACAGTAACCAAAGTTAGGAGCAAGCAGGTCGTTTTTCTTCCCCATCTTCGAACGTGAAGCACGCGCATTGCGACACACGGGCAGCGGTTTTGAGTCAATGATGAACAGCTCCTCACCGCCATCTATCGCCATTGCGATATTGTGGCGAATGGCATTGGTTAGCTGCGATAGATACTTTCTTCGTTGATTGTACTGACAGCGTGAAATAAGATTCGGAAACTCCGATTTACACGCTGCAAGTTTTGCGAAGAGATAATTTTCGCTATCAATAGATAGGGTCTCGGCGGTCAGCGACAAAGCAATCACCTCCAAGTCGGAGAACTTGGGTACCACACCGCAGCGGGGAATATTTCCTTGACTATTGACCATTTTTTGAGCGAAAGGCTTTATTTGGATCAATCCGTAATTCTTGTTGGTGAGTTTTGAAATTATTATCTTTGTTTTATGGAATTGATTGATATAATGCGGAGTTTTTTGCCACGAGATGTGGTTGAACTCTTTGAGATAGTAAAGATAGACGACAACCCATCTGAGTGGCTGATGGATATTTATTTAGATGAACGTAAGGTTGTCCCCAAGAACCTCGCTAATATGCCTGTGATTTCATACGGATTTGTAGAGGCTGTCACGATTCAGGATTTTCCTATTCGGGGTAAGCGTGTCTATCTGCATCTCCGCAGGCGCAAGTGGCTCAATAAGAGCGATAATACTATCCACACAACCCACTTCGATATCACTTACCCGGGAACCCAACTAACCGAAGAGTTAGTTGCTTTTTTAAAAGCTACGAATTG
>JAVXFC010000065.1:0-8937 GCA_036658095.1 Alistipes sp.
AGTACAAAAATAAAGATTTTATATATAGTATGCAAATAAAAAGCAAAATTTCAAAAACTAAAATTTATCACATACTCACTAATACACTGTTATAGTGTATTTTTTGCGCGTTTTGCCATTGCCGATGCGAAGACAAAATCATTCAATTCGCGGTTGTTGGCATGGAGAATATCCTCCTTTGTCCCCTCCCACCATTTTTTGCCTTCATGGATATATACAATCTTCTCGCCAATCTCCATGACCGAGTTCATGTCGTGGGTGTTGATGATCGTGGTGATGTTATACTCCTCGGTGATCTCGTGAATCAGGTTGTCGATCACCACCGACGTCTGCGGGTCAAGACCAGAGTTCGGCTCGTCGCAGAAGAGGTATTTGGGATTCAGCACAATGGCACGCGCTATCGCCACACGCTTGATCATACCTCCCGACAGCTCGGCGGGATAGAGTTTATTGGCATCGTCGAGCCGCACACGCTGCAAGCAGAAATTCACACGATCGCGCTTCTCGGCGGCGGTTTGGTTCGTAAACAGGTCGAGCGGCAAGCTGATGTTCTCCTCCACGGTCGACGAGTCGAGCAGTGCGCCTCCCTGAAAAATCATGCCTATATCTTTACGAACGGCTTTGCGTTCGCGGAATCCGAGGTTGGTGAAGTTGGTTTGGTCGTACCACACATCGCCCGAGTCGATCTCGTGCAGCCCCACCAAAGATTTCAGCAGCACAGTCTTACCCGAGCCGCTGCGACCGATGATGAGGTTTGTTTTTCCCGTTTCGAATTCGATCGACACATCGTCGAGTACCGTGCGTCCGTCGAAGGCTTTGACAATATGTTCGGCGCGGATCATATCAGCAGTATTTGTGTGAGGATCAGGTTAAAGATCATGATGACAATCGAGCAAGCCACCACGGCACGCGTCGATGCTTTGCCCACTTCGAGCGAGTTGCCCTTGGCGTAGTAGCCGAAAAATGCCGACACCGAAGCGATGATGTAGGCGAAAACTGCCGCCTTGATGAGCGAGTAGACAATCGAATAGGTCTTGAAGTCCGTCAGCAACCCCGCCACATAATCGTCGGGGATCATGATTCCCGTCACCACCGAGATG
The DNA here is from genome assembly GCA_036658095.1 of Alistipes sp. Classification (GTDB taxonomy): domain Bacteria; phylum Bacteroidota; class Bacteroidia; order Bacteroidales; family Rikenellaceae; genus Alistipes. The sequence goes on from JAVXFC010000065.1 coordinate 1,101, forward strand.
CCCCAACCGCCCGCAATGCCGATTAGGATGCTGAGAATGGTCAGGAAAGGGAAGAAAATCACCGCTGCCACAATCTTGGGCAGGATGAGGTACGACGCCGAGTTGACGCCCATAATTTCCAGTGCATCAATTTGTTCGGTGATACGCATCGTACCGATTTCGGAGGCGATATTCGAGCCAACCTTGCCCGCCAAGATCAGCGCAACGACCGTCGACGAAAATTCGAGGATCATCGTCTCTCGCGTGGCGTATCCCACCATAGAACGAGGGATGAAGGGCGAATCGAGGTTGATGCACATCTGAAGCGTGATCACGGCACCGATGAAGACCGAGATGATCGCCGTGAGTCCTATGGAGTTGAAACCCAGCGCCTCCATTTCGAAAATGATGCGATGACGATAGATTGCACGCTTCTCGGGACGGGAAAAAACTTTCCCCATCAATATGGAATAAAGACCGATCTGTTCAAAAATTTTCAGCATTCAATCATTTGTTTTCACACCACAACGCCTTAAGCTTTGGGTTCTTTGGTCTCCTCGAAATCGACATAGTCACCCACATCTTTCGAGACCCGTTTTTCGGGTGTTTCATTGGTTTTGTAGACCTTCACTTCGCCCTCTTGTTCGGGTGCGCGACGGCGGGCAAAAGGATCTTGCTGCTGCCCAAATTGGTTATTCATCTGCTTGCTAATCTTGGCGATACGCCAACGAAAAAGCATCATCGCCACGAGTGACAGCGCGATGAGTCCAAGGATGAAATAGAGGATAAAAACCGCAATGCCCTTCAACACGGCTGGCGCTGCCACCGCGAGGATGGTCACCACCAGACAGAAGATCGGATTGCGCTGTATGAAGCCAACAAGGGCGTTAAAAAGTGCCGAAATAAAGTTCATCTTCTAAAAAAAATTAGCGATACAAAGATAGTAAAATTATGTGTATTCCAATTAAAAGTTGTAAATTTGGTGCCGTAAAGCAAAAAATTGCATCCTTTATGTTCAATAAACTCACCGCCATATCGCCCGTAGACGGACGCTATCGTGATAAAACGGAAAAACTCGCCGATTATTTTTCGGAGCAAGCATTAATTCGCTACCGCATTCGCGTCGAAGTCGAATATTTCATCGCCCTGTGCGAAATTCCGCTGCCTCAGCTGCGCCAGATCGACCGCACCAAGCTGCTCGCCCTGCGCGAACTCTACCTCCACTTCTCGACCGCCGATGCCGAACGCGTGAAGCAGATCGAGGCAGTGACCAACCACGACGTCAAGGCGATCGAATACATCCTCAAAGAGAAGATGGACGCCCTCGGACTCGATGCGTACAAAGAGTTTGTACACTTCGGACTCACCTCGCAGGACATCAACAACACCGCCATTCCGCTCTCGCTCAAAGAGGCACTGACGGAGGTCTACTACCCGATGATCGAGACCGTCATCGCCAAGCTCACCGCCATGGCCGACGAGTGGCGCGCCGTGCCGATGTTGGCACGCACCCACGGACAACCCGCCTCGCCCACCTCGCTGGGCAAGGAGTTCAGGGTCTTCGTCGAACGGCTCGAAAAGCAGGTCGCCATGCTCCACACCCTCGCCGTACCCGCTAAATTTGGCGGCGCCACGGGCAACTTCAATGCCCACCATGCCGCCTATCCCGATCGCGATTGGGTCGCTTTTGCCAACCACTTTGTGGGTGACACATTGGGGCTGAGCCGCTCGCAATACACCACCCAGATCGAACATTACGACAATCTGGCGGCGATCTTCGACAACCTGCGACGCATCGACACCATTTTGACCGATCTGTGTCGCGATATGTGGATGTACATCTCGGCGGAGTACTTCAAGCAACAGATCAAGGCGGGCGAGGTTGGCTCAAGTGCCATGCCACACAAGGTCAACCCGATCGACTACGAAAACGCCGAGGGGAACTTTGGCATCGCAGGGGCGATTTACGGACACCTCGCCTCGAAATTGCCCCTCTCGCGCCTACAACGCGACCTGACCGACTCGACCGTGCTGCGCAACATTGGCGTGCCAATGGCGCACTCGCTGATCGGCATTCAGTCGTTGATGAAGGGGCTTAATAAGGTGCTGCTCAACCGCGAAGCACTCGATCGCGACTTGGAGAATAATTGGGCGGTGGTTGCCGAAGGCATCCAGACGATCCTCCGCCGCGAGGGTTACCCAAAGCCCTACGAGGCGCTCAAAGCCCTCACGCGCACCAATGCCCACATCACCGCAGCCTCTATCGCCGCCTTCATCGAGACCCTCGACGTGAGCGCAGCCGTCAAGGCGGAGTTGCACGCCCTGACCCCTTCGACCTACATCGGCATCTTCCATTAGGTCGCGAAAAGATTACAAAAGACGAAAAATCGCCTGCTTACGTATGTAGGCAGGCGATTTATATTTTAGAGCGACCTATTAATAGACATGAGGAGCTGCCTCATTTGGCGTAATTTTTGAATGATTATTTTATTTCCGTTAATTTTGCAGAATGTTGCAAGGGTCCATGCTCCTCACTGATTGTTAATCGATAACGAGGTGTGATATAGTATGTATCGTGGAGTATTGAATGCACTTTGAATGCAAATTCGTACTCTCCAACCCCCTTATAAACACATGGGATAATTTGTGAATATCCACAACCAAGTTCAGGATCATGAGACTCATCCCGTATAAGCGCCCCTGCCATGAGATATTCAGAAGTAGCACTACCCGTTTGGGAATCAACAAACATTAATTGATTTTCAGAATACATTTCCGCTGTAATAATGGCATCATATTGCAACGGAATAGCTCTTGCTTCATTCGCACACAAATATAACCTAACATGAGTAAGAGAGCACCAATCTGTTTTAAGATTCAAAGTCAGCCCTTTTTCATAAATAATATTCGGTTTTGGAGGATCGTCACACTCCGAGCAACTTGCGAAACCCAGCGTTGCCACGGCAAGCAGGGCGCAAAAAAATAAGTTTTTCCTTTTCATAGTAGATTATTCATTCGTGATTGGAATTTGTTCAAAACGCGCAGAACCCACTTCATCTCGCCAAACTTTTATGCGATAACGTGGCGTAAGATAATAAGTGTCTGTCATTAATGTATGCAACTTGAGCGCAAATTCGTACTCGCATGGAGTTGTTGTTAACTCATCTGGGACATCAACGTATATGGTTTGCCCATGGTAATAATAGACGCCGTCTTTATCAACGTAGCTCTGCTTCAGAGCATTCATACCGAACATAGTAAAAGAATCAATCGGACCATTGCCATAGTCATTGAAAATTAATTGATTATCGGAATACATCTCAAAGGTCACCCGTGCATCACAGCGCAATACAGAATTGCGGTCATCTAAAGTATAAAGTTGTATTTCAAAATCGCCACTATGTGACGAATCAAAGTGCATAATCAAAGTTTTGTCGTAAATGCACTCTGGAGCTGGTTCAGGAGGATCGTCACACTCCGAACAACTTGCGAAACCCAGCGTTGCCACGGCAAGCAGGGCGTAAAAAAATAAGTTTTTTCTTTTCATAATAGGTCAAATTTTATTAATGTCCGATAAAATTACGACGAAATTTCGAATTATACAAAAAAATAGATGCCAAAAGCGGCTATTCCAAAAATATTTTTCAGAATAGCCACCTTTGGCACGCACATTGCAATTCTATTCAATACTGACGCGGCAGTCGCCGCTCAGTGAGGTTTCTTCATTTATTTAAGTTTGGGTTAGTAGTTTTAGGAGGGCAACCTCCAAGGGCAGCAGGCAATCGTGAGATCCCCTGCTGTTTTTTTATGCCCAACGCAGCTTGTAGCCCCACCGCGACTCGAACGCGAATTTAGGGTTTAGGAAACCCTCGTTCTATCCCTTGAACTATGGAGCCTTCTGGCTATCTATCGACAGATGAGTGCAAAAAAATGCAGCACACTCCGTCGGGAATGTGCTGCAAAGATAATAAAAAAATCCGATTTTTAGAAGCTGTTTGAATTTGTGACCGAAGTTATTTCAGCGCTATTTTTGTCTCTTTTTTGTCCTGCAAATCCGATTTTAGCGAGCTAAATGAGGATTTACAGGGCGAGGACTGGGGCAAAAAGAGGAGATTAATAAATTCAAAACAGCTTCTTAGAACGCGAATCCCAAGCCCACCGAGAAGGTGTGCGCATGGAGCTTGTAATTGCCCGTGAAGGGTTTCGAAATGCCTTGAATCTCATACGGATACGACCCCGTGCGCTCAGGATCTGCCGAGGCGATGTAGCCATACGACAGGTCGATCGACATCACATCGGTCGGACGAAGGCTCAGACCTGCCGTGAAGGTCAGTTTGGTCATCGAGGGGGTTTCGGGATTGAGGTAGTCGCTGCGCACTGGGCTTTCGTCCACATACATACCCATACGAGCTGTCAACCAGTTGGTTGCGCGGTATTGCGAGCCGAAGCGGAAGATCAGCGTATTGTTGTAGTTCTTGACCGAATTAATATCTTCGAGCTTCAGTTCAGGCTCGTTGAACGTCACATTCAGATTCTCGTATGCCGACCAGCCGACCCACTGCAAATCGACCGCAAACTCCCATTTCGGCGTCGGGCGGAAGCTCACGCCCCACGTGAGGTTCGTGGGCATCGGAAGTTCGGCGGTGAAGGTGCCGTCGTTGAGCGCGGGAATCACGGCCGAGCCACCCCCTGCGATGCTCGCCGCATTGACCTGCGCGAGGATGCCCGCCACCGTGGCGTCACGGTAGAGTAACTCCGCCGTACCCTTGGTCGCCTTCATATTCATGCGTGAGCGGTAGGCAAAACCCAACGACCACTCGGTATTGATATCGTACATGATACCTATGTTAATTCCAAACGCCACCTTTGCATCGCCCTGCAACTTTGCCGAGACCAACGGCTCGTGGTCGATCGCCTTGATGTAGCCCGCGCCCTGCTGTGCCTGCTGCGCCATGGCGGCATATTTCGCCGCTTCGGTGGCATTGCCCGCCGCCTGATATTGGTCGGCAGCCGCTTGATACTTGCCTGCCGCCGTCGAAAGTGCGCCCGCAATCATTTGATTGCCAACGCCAACGGGCAACATCGCACGCGAAAGATCAAATTTACCCCACGTGATCATCAAACCCGCACCGATCGACAACTTATCGCAAATTTTATAGGAGATCGTGGGCTGAATCGTGTAGGCCGAGAGGTTGATCTCTTGGATCAGGTGCGCCCCTGCCCAGTTATTGTCCCACTTCATCGACGAACCAAAGGGGGTGGTGAAGCCCACACCGATCGCCAATTTGTCGATCGGTTTGTAGTTGAAATAGGCGTAAATTGGGGTGGATATTTTATTATCGGACTTATATTTAGTCATCGGATTGCCCGAATAATCGTTCACAGGCGAGAAGGTGGCGTTGGCTTTGATGCCCGTGATGCCCGCAGAAATGCTGAATTTCGAGCTTTGGAAAGCCGTAGCAGCGGGGTTGAAATGGATTGATTCCGAATTTAATTTCATGGCGACACCCACGTGTCCCATACCGTTCTGTTTGGATGACAAGGTGTTCACTTGATAGCCCTCAGCAAAGGCAGAGACTGTCAATGCCGATGCAGCGAAGAGGAGAAAAAATTTCTTCATGTTTAATTTTTTGGTTTACACTGTTTGCGCCTATCTGCGCAAAAATCGGGGCAAAAGTAGAAAAACAAATTCCGTTGCCCAAATTTTTTGGTGTAAAAGACGAATTAATTCTACCAAAAGGTATACTTTTGGTCAAATCCGCCCCTCAAAAAAACCTACATTCCGAATTTATTTAGATTTTGTCGATCCACTTTTGCAACGTCAGGAACGTTCCTTCACGGCTTACGCGCACTTTGTGAGTAAATTGCTTGATCGCCTCAAAGGTGGCAGGCGAGCTGCGCTGTATCACTCGAAATGTAGCGTATACTCCTGTTGTGCAGAGCAATGCCGCCAACGCCACGCCAAAGACTTGCACTTCGAACGAAGCGCCCATATGCCCCAGTAGCCACCACAGCACGATGATGCATATATTGAGCAGCAGGATCGTGAGCGTAGTCATGATGTGCGAGCATCCCAACTCGATGAAAAGGTGGTGGAGATGCGTTTTATCGGGTTGGAAGGGCGATTGCCCGCGTAGAATGCGAGTAGACATGACGCGCAACGTGTCGAACACGGGGATCGCCAGCACGGCGAGTGTGAAGGCGATGGACGAGAACCCCTGACCATCAAGCAGCTGTGTCACCCCCTCAGACTGCACAATCTTCATGACAAAAACGGACATTACAAGTCCCATGACAAGCGTTCCGCCGTCGCCGATAAACATTTTCGACTCATTGCCAAAGACATTGTGCAGGAAGAATGGCAGGAGCGAGCCGATGACCGCCATGGCGAGAATGGTGATCGTCTGGTTGCCACCGCCCAAATAGAAGACCGCGCCAAAGGTTGCCGCTGCCATCATGCAGTAGCCCGTCGAAAGTCCATTCACACCGTCTATGAGGTTGAGTGCATTGATGATACCCACACCTGCGAAGATCGTCAGCGGCACCACCGCCCAAAATGGCAATGCCTCCACGCCCCACAATCCATGCAGGTTATCCAACCCAAATCCACCTATAAAAATCAGCAAACAGATCGTCAAAATCTGCACCACGAAACGCAGCCTTGGACTTAGATCCAGAATATCATCCATCACACCCATGTAGAGCATGACCATAATGCCCGAAAAGATCACAAACAGCGCCTCGCAATCGCACAACCAGCACAAACAAGCCATCGACAAACAAATACCAAAAAAGACTGCGACACCTCCTAAAATTGGCACAGGACTCTTTTGCAGTTTGCGTTCATTGGGATGATCAACAATATCCTTGAGGATAGCAATCTTCACAATATAGGGGTGGATCGCGCTAACCGCAACGCACGCAAGCAACACAGGGGCAAAAATCACTAAAAAACTATTCATAATTTCTCTATAAAAAAAATCACACCTATTTAACGACACAAAGATAATATTTAAAGTCTTAAAAAGTAGATATTATTACCAATTACTCCAACTCAAGGGTCGCATGGAACTTCAACACCTTGTGTGCAGGTATAGGCACAGTCGCCCCAGTGCGCGGATTTCGCCCTACACTGGCCGTTTTCTGCTTCACACAAAAAGATCCTAACCCCGATAGGGTCAAACCGTCTCCACGGCGAAACACCTCCAAAGCAATCCGAATCGACGCATCGAGCGCTTTCTTCGCCTCGATCCTCGTAAGACCGGTCTCTTGGGCAATAGCATCAGCAAACTGACTCTTGTTCATAATCGATAATAAATTCAAACAGCGTCTTAAGTAAATTACACTTTAGACAAAGTTAAACATTTTTCGTCAAAGTGTTCTCAAAAACAAAATTCACTTGCCGAAAATCTGTGATTATTTTGCATTTATCAGAAAAAAGATTTGGTGAAATAGGAAATCCGTTGTACTTTTGTCGCTGGAGAGATGGCAGAGTGGTCGATTGCGGCGGTCTTGAAAACCGTTGAGCTGCAAGGCTCCGGGGGTTCGAATCCCTCTTTCTCCGCACTAAAGCTTGGTAGTCAAGCAGTTACAAAGGTTACACGCAAAAACACACACGAGGTGGTTTTGCGTGTTTTTCTTTTGCCCTTTCTCGACCTCGACAAAACAACGACACCACCCCGTAAAAATGGGATCGGTTAAGAAGCTCTTCGACTAAGAAGCTGTTTTGAATTTATTAATCTTGTTCTTTTCGGCTCTTTTCGCCCCAGTTTCCGCCCTGCAAATCCTCATTTAGCTCGCTAAAATCGGATTTGCAGAACAAAAACCGAAACAAAAATAGCTCTAAAATAACTTCGGT
>JAVXFC010000066.1:0-8908 GCA_036658095.1 Alistipes sp.
CAAAACCACATATTGCGTGTAATTTTGCGTGTAACCTTTGTAACTGCTTGATTATCAAGCTTGTTTGCGGAGAGAGGGGGATTCGAACCCCCGGTACAGTTACCCGTACGTCAGTTTAGCAAACTGGTGGTTTCAGCCACTCACCCATCTCTCCAAACCCTCTTTTATGCGTAAGAGTGTGCAAATGTAGTATTTTTTTGTTACGAAACAAAAGATTTTTGACGAAATACGTAAAAACATTGCAAACAGGGGGCTGGAGTGGGTTTTTTATTCGTTATATTTGTTGCGGCGGAAGATTTTTCCGTCGGCAAAAAGACCTATATATATGGAGTTCCGTTTGGTGGCGTTTATTTCTGTGGCGCGAAATCTGAATTTTACGAAGGCGGCGCGTGAGCTGCACATCTCGCAACCTGCTGTGTCTAAACATATTCAAGAGCTTGAAACGACACTTGGCGTACAACTTTTTGAACGCGTGGGGAGTAGGGTGGTGCTGACCGCGGCTGGGGCGGTGTGTCTGAAACACGCAGAGCAGATAACCGATAGTTATCGACAAATGCAGCTTGAGATGAATTTGATGTCGGGAACATTCAATGGCGAGCTGCGTCTTGGGGCGAGTACAACCATTGCGCAATATGTTCTACCTCCGATCATTGCGAAATTCATCACGCGTTTTCCTGATGTGAAAATATCCATGTTGACGGGTAATTCCGAACAGATTGAACAGGCGATTGACGAACATCGTATTGATGTGGGGTTGGTCGAGGGGAGCCGCCACCGTCAAGGGCTGCGGTATACTCTTTTTGCAAATGATGAATTGGTGGTGGTGACTTCGACGGCAAATCGCTCGAAAGATGAAGTGTCTATGGCTGAATTTATTACGTTGCCTTTTGTGCTGCGTGAGGCAGGCTCTGGAACGCTCGAAGTGATTGAAAATGCGCTGGCGGAACATGGGATTAGCTTGCGGCAAATGCGTGTTTTGTTGCAAATGGGGGCGACCGAAGGGATCAAGTATTTCCTTGCAAATGCGATCTCTGCCTATGCGATTATCTCGATAGCAGCGGTGTCGAAAGAGCTGATGAATAACACATTAAAGGTTGTTGAGGTTGAAGGATTGGAGTTCCGCCGCGCGTTTTCTTTTGTCTCGGCGCAGGGCGCACACAATGAGTTGACCGAGCGATTCATGGAGTTTGCGAAGGCTGTGCGATAACTATAAGTTATCGAATATCGAAAAATAGTATTGGCGTAAGTGTGACGGAAGAGGTAACTTTGCGTCAAAATTTCGCATATATGGTTGCTCAACTCCTTTTTTTAGCCCTTTTAGTCGGCTCACTTTTTGTCTCGCCCGCCGTGGCGTTATTTGCTGGGATTGCCTTTGCGCTTATTTTCAGCGCACCGCATCCGCATTTCAGCAAGAAAACTTCGAAATATCTCCTCCAATTTTCGGTTGTGGGGCTGGGTTTCGGCATGAATCTTCAGCAGTCGCTGCAATCCTCGCAGGAGGGGATGCTGATGACGATCGTCTCGGTGAGTGGGGTGATGCTGTTGGGCTATTTCTTGGGTCGTGCGATGGGCGTAGATCGGAAACTCACTCACCTAATATCTTCAGGTACAGCAATCTGTGGCGGTAGTGCTATCGCGGCAATCTCGCCTGTTGTGCGTGCCAACGAGAACCAGACGAGTATGTCGCTGGCGGTGGTTTTTACCCTCAATGCCGTCGCTCTGTTCATTTTTCCGCCCATTGGGCATCTGCTTCATCTTACGCAGCAGCAATTTGGTCTGTGGGCGGCAATCGCGATTCACGATACCAGTTCGGTGGTGGGAGCTGGCGCGGCGTATGGTGTTGAGGCGCTGATGATTGCCACCACGGTCAAGCTTACGCGTGCTTTGTGGATTATTCCGTTGGCTCTGGTCTCGACCTATCTTTTTCGGCACGAAGCGGGTGCCAAAGGCAAAGTTTCTATTCCATGGTTTATCCTCTTGTTTGTCCTTGCCATGATTGCCAACACCTACCTTCCGCTGGGCGAAACGTTCCTGAATGGCATCTCTGTTGTCTCGCATAAATGTTTAAGTTTGACTTTGTTTTTAATCGGTACGGGACTGTCTATCAAGGCAATTCGTGAGGTGGGCGTGCGCCCCGTGGTGCTGGGTGTGGCGCTGTGGGCGATCATCTCGGTGGTCAGTTTGCTGGTGGTTGTCCTCTAATTTATATGGGTGCAAATGCCGTCGTGGTGTTAAAATTGTGAATATCGAATTGTGAATTGCAATTGATTTTGTATCTTTGCTCGATATTTCGCTTGTGATGGCAGAAAAAAACATACTAAAAAACATAGAGGAGCAGGAGTATAAGTACGGCTTCTCGTCGGACATAGAGACTGAAACCATTGGTAAAGGGCTGAGTGAGGAGGTTGTACGGGTGATTTCCGCCAAGAAAGGCGAACCCGAATGGATGACCGAGCAGCGGCTCAAGGCGTATCGTCATTGGCTGACCTTGGAACCTCCCACATGGGCGCACCTCACGATTCCTGAAATTGATTTTCAGAATATTATCTATTATGCCGCTCCGAAGCCCGCTAAAAAGCTCAATTCGATGGATGAAGTCGACCCTGAGTTGAAGCGCACGTTCGACAAGCTGGGAATTCCGTTGGAGGAGCAGATGATCCTCTCGGGGGTGGCTGTGGATGCCGTCATGGACTCTGTGTCGGTGAAGACCACCTTCCGCAAAACGCTTGCCGAGAAGGGGGTTATTTTTTGTTCGATTTCCGAGGCGCTACACGATTACCCCGAACTGGTTCGTAAATATTTGGGGAGCGTGGTTCCCTATACCGATAATTATTATGCAGCGCTCAACGCCGCGGTCTTCTCCGACGGCTCGTTTTGCTACATCCCGAAGGGGGTGCGTTGTCCCATGGAGCTGTCGACCTACTTCCGCATCAATGCCGAGGGTACGGGGCAGTTCGAGCGGACGCTGATTGTGGCAGACGAGGGGGCGTATGTGAGCTATTTGGAAGGTTGCACCGCACCGCGGCGCGATGAAAATCAGCTGCACGCGGCGGTGGTCGAGATTGTGGTTGAGCGCGATGCAGAGGTGAAATACTCGACCGTTCAGAACTGGTATCCCGGTGATCGTCAGGGGCGTGGTGGAATCTATAATTTTGTCACCAAGCGCGGTTTGTGTCGCGAGAATGCCCACCTTTCGTGGACGCAAGTCGAGACGGGTTCGGCGATTACGTGGAAATATCCGAGTTGCGTGTTGCTGGGCGACGGTGCCGTGGGCGAGTTCTACTCGGTGGCGATGACCAACAATTATCAGCAGGCGGACACGGGTACGAAGATGATCCACATCGGGCGTAATACGCGTAGCCGCATCGTCTCGAAGGGCATCTCGGCGGGTCATAGCCAAAATGCTTATCGCGGTTTGGTGAAGGTGGCGCGGGGGGCAGAGAATGCCCGCAACTACTCGCAGTGCGATTCGTTGTTGATTGGTGATCAGTGCGGTGCGCACACCTTTCCCGATATCGATTGCCACAACCGCACGGCAGTGGTGGAACACGAGGCGACGACGTCGAAAATCTCGGAGGAGCAACTTTTCTACTGCAATCAGCGGGGGTTGGCAACCGAGGAGGCGGTCAGCTTGATTGTCAATGGCTATGCCAAAGAGGTGCTGGTGAAGCTCCCGATGGAATTTGCTGTCGAAGCGCAGAAACTGCTGGCTATAAGCCTTGAAGGATCTGTTGGATAACGATTAAAACGAAAAAGATATATGTTAAGTGTCAAAAATTTACACGCGAGTGTCGGTGACAAGGAGATCCTGAAGGGGATCGACCTCGAAGTCAAAGCGGGTGAGGTTCACGCGATCATGGGACCCAATGGCTCGGGCAAAAGTACCCTCGCCTCGGTCTTGGCGGGCAACGAAAAATTCACGGTCACCGCAGGTTCTGCGACCTTCATGGGGCGCGACCTGCTGTCGATGTCGATCGAGGACAGGGCGCGTTTGGGTTTCTTCCTTGGCTTCCAATATCCCGTCGAGATTCCGGGAGTTTCGATGGCTAATTTCATGAAGCTGGCCGTTGCCGAACATCGCAAATTTCGCGATGAGGAGCCGTTGACCGCGGCGGAATTTCTGCGTCTGATGCGTGAGAAGAGTGCCATTGTGGAGTTGGATTCGAAACTCACGTCGCGCTCGGTGAACGAGGGCTTTTCGGGCGGAGAGAAGAAGAAAAACGAGATTTTCCAAATGGCGATGCTCGATCCGCGTTTGGCGATCCTCGACGAGACCGATTCGGGCTTGGATATCGACGCCCTGCGCATTGTCGCTACGGGGGTCACAAAATTGCATACGGCGCAGAACGCAACGGTGGTTATCACCCACTATCAGCGACTGTTAGACTATATTGTCCCCGATGTGGTGCATGTGCTTTACAAGGGGCGCATCATTCGTTCGGGCGATAAAACGCTGGCTTTGAAGCTCGAAAAAGAGGGCTACGACTGGCTGATTAACGATTACAAAGAGTAGGCGATGAAGGTGCAGGAGATACTCCGCAACGGCGGTTTCGAAACTTTTACGGGCGAGGTGCTACGCATCGCGCACGACGGAGTGCTGCCCTATGCGGTGACCGATGCGCGGAAATTGACCGTGGAGGTGGCGGCAGGTGTGCGTGCTCAGTGTGTTTTACTGCATTCCGCGGCGGTAGAAGCGGCGGTCGAGGTGATCTTGGCAGAGGGGGCGATGCTCTCTGTTGTCCATGTTTTTGCGGCGGAAGCCTTTGTCGAGATGAACATCATGCAGGCAGCGCAAAGTTCTTGTAACCTGTTTGTTGCAGAGCTTACGAGTGCCAATAGCTCCTACCGTTTTGCGTTGAATGGCGACCATGCCGAGTGTACGTTGAATGGGCTGTTTTTGGCTGCTGATGCCGAACATTGCGTGGCTGCGGTGCGGGTGGAACACAACGCCCCCGACTGCCGTAGCTATTCGCTCGTGAAGGGGGTTGCTGGCGGCACGGCGACGGGTGAATTTCGTGGCTTGGTCTACGTAGCTCCCGACGCGCAACGTACCGATGCTCAACAACAAAGCCGCAATATCTTGCTCAGCGAGCAGGCGCGCATTCGCACCAAACCGCAACTCGAAATCTATGCCGACGATGTGAAGTGTACACACGGTGCGACGGTGGGGCAGATGGATACCGAGGCGCTGCTTTATATGCGCCAACGAGGGCTTAGCGAATTGCAGGCACGGGCGTTGCAGATCGAAGGTTTTGTGAGCGAGGTGGTTGGTCATTGCGACCACCAGATGCTGCGGGAGGCGCTTACGACGGCTGTGACGGATAAATTACACCAATTATAATATGTTTGACATTCGTAAAATACGCGAAGAATTTCCGATCCTTGAGCGGACGATCTACGGCAAGCCGCTGGTCTACCTCGACAGTGGAGCGACGGCTCAGAAACCGCGTTGCGTGATCGACAAGGTCGATTTTCTGCACCGTGAGCTGAACGCCAATGTCCACCGTGGCGCGCATTTCATGGCGGAGGAGGTGACCTCGCAATACGAAGCAGCGCGCACGCGCATTGCCGATTTCATCGGTGCTGCCGAGCGCGAGGAGGTGATTTTCACGGCGGGAGCTACGGCGTCGCTCAATACGGTGGCGTATGCGTGGGGCGGACGTTTTCTGGCTGCGGGCGACAACATCGTCCTGAGCGAAATGGAACACCACTCGAACATCGTGCCGTGGCAGGTAGTTGCCGAGCAGCGGGGTGTCGAGATCCGCGTGCTGCCCTTCGACGAACAGGGGCAGCTGAGGATCGACCGACTGCCCGATTTGCTGGATGCGCGTACGCGTGTGGTGGCTGTCACTCAAGCATCTAACACGCTCGGCACACGTCCTGATCTGCGTTCGATCATCGACGCGGCGCACGCTGTGGGGGCTGTTGTTGTGGTCGACGGCTGCCAAGGGGTGGTGCATGGCGGGGTGAATGTGCAGGAGCTGGGGTGTGATTTTTACGCCTTTTCGGGGCATAAACTCTACGGTCCGACGGGTGTTGGCGTGCTTTATGGGCGTCGCGAATTGCTGGAGGCGATGCCGCCATTCCTCTGTGGAGGCGACATGGTCGATCGGGTCTCGTTCCGTCAAACGACCTTCGCACCCATTCCCCTCAAGTTTGAAGCGGGAACGGCAAATTATGTGGGTGCTATTGGACTTGGCGAGGCGGTTAGATTTGTGCAAACGTTGGATGCTGAGGAGGTTGCGCATTACGAAGCCGATCTGCTGAACTACGCTACAAGCCGTTTGCAAGCGATCGACGGCGTGCGGATCTACGGCACAACGCCCGATAAATGTGCTATTGTGTCGTTCAATGTCGAGGGGGTGCATCCGCTCGATATGGGGATGATTCTCGATAAATTAGGGATTGCGGTGCGCACGGGACAACATTGTGCCGAGCCCGTGATGACCCACTTCGGCGTGACGAGTATGTGCCGCGCGTCGTTGGCTATGTATAATACGCGCGAGGAGATCGACGCATTGGCTGCGGGTGTTGTGCGCGCGAGCCAAATGCTGCGTGATCGCTAAAAAATTGATAGAGAGATGTTTGTAGTTTTAGAGGGATTGGATGGAGCGGGAAAATCGACACAGATACAACTTTTGCGTCGCTTTTTCGAGGCACGCGGTGCGCAGACCGAGTACCTCCATTTTCCACGTTTCGATGCGCCGATCTATGGTGAACTGATCGCCCGCTTTTTGCGCGGTGAATTTGGGGCTGCCGAGGCGGTGAATTCCTACCTTGTGGCGCTGATTTTTGCGGGCGACCGTGCCGATGCTGCTACGCAAATCCGCACGTGGCTCGCGGCAGATCGGGTCGTGATTCTCGACCGCTACGTCTACTCGAACATCGCCTACCAGTGTGCTAAATTGGAGGGGTCGGATGCCGACCGTGCTGCGCTGCGTACGTGGATCAACGAGCTGGAATACAGCCACAACCACATTCCACATCCCGACCTTTCGCTCTTTTTGGATGTCCCTTTTTCGTTCACCGAACGCAAGCTCACCGAGCAGCGCGAGGGCGACGACCGCGACTACCTCAAAGGGGGCAAGGATATCTACGAATCGTCGCTCACGTTGCAGCAGCGCGTGCGCGCCACCTACCTCGATGCCGCACGTACCGACGCGCGCCTTCGGGTGGTCGATTGCAGCGATCACGAGGGGGGAATGGCGTCGCCCGAAACTATTTTTGCACGGATATGTGAAGTGCTGCAACCAATTCTTAAATAGATGATTATGGCACGTAAACCCCTGCGTATATTGTCGGATATTTGCCGCGTGATCTTCGCCTGCACCTTCATCGTGTCGGGCTTCACAAAGGTGATCGATCCGTGGGGTACGGCGATTAAAATCAACGAATATCTTGCCATTTACGGCGCGGAATACCTCAAAGGCGGTAGCATGGCATTTTCAATCTGGCTCTGCGGAGCGGAGTTCATGTTGGGCTGTATGTTGCTCTTCAAAGTGCGCATCCGCCTGATCTCGATCTTTGCTTTGGTCTCGATGATCTTCTTCACGCTGCTCACGCTGCTCAGTGCCACGTGGATTCCCGTCGAAGATTGTGGCTGTTTCGGCGAGGCAATCAAGCTCACCCCATGGGAAACTTTTGCTAAAAACATCGTTTTGCTACCCATGGCATTTGTGATTTGGTACCGCTATCGTCCTGATAAAATATTGGTTTTCAAACCAATGGAGATTGTCCTGACCCTCTTTTTCTTTGCGCTCTCCATGGGGCTTGGCATCTTCTCCTACCGTCATATGCCACTGATCGATTTCTTGCCCTATAAGGTGGGTG
This sequence comes from Alistipes sp., assembly GCA_036658095.1. Lineage (GTDB taxonomy): Bacteria > Bacteroidota > Bacteroidia > Bacteroidales > Rikenellaceae > Alistipes. The sequence goes on from JAVXFC010000066.1 coordinate 7,831, forward strand.
TCAACATCTACGAGGCGATGAATGCCCCCGTGGAGACAGCCGGCAATTTAACAAATACGGTTCTTGTCTATCGCAATATCGCCACGGGTGAGCTGCGTGAATTTGATCTTGAAGATACGGAGTGGCAAGATGAATCGAAGTGGGAGTGGCACGATACACGCACCACAAGCGAGGAGCCAGCTGTGACTCCGCTCATTGATGAATTTGCGTTGCGTGATGCCGAGGGCGATGCCACGGAGACCGTGCTGACCACCCCCGGACGGCTTTACATGATCTGTGTGACGGCTTTCGACCAGATCACGCGCAGCGGCAACGCCCGTTTGGGACGCTTGGTCAGTGCTGCCGAAGCGCAGGGGGCAAACGTGGTTTGCCTCACGCCCGAACCGCTGCGTGAGGTCACCTACCACTCTTTCGACGGCAGCCGCGGCGTGCGGTGTTATAATATCGACGCCACGGTGCTGAAGACCATGTTGCGTGCCACCACTGGTTTGGTGGTACTGGACAATGGAACGATCACGGCGAAGAAAAACTGCCGCGATATTCACCCCTAACTACACGTTGCTGGGCTGCGTGCTGACGATCGCAATCTCGTGAGCCACAGGGGCAATCAAGCGCAGCATTCGCACCAATCCACAATATTTATCGTGTGCCAAATTCACGGCATGACTGATCTTCACCTGCTGGTCATATTGGGCGCATTCGATGTTGTAAACAACGTTGAATGAGCGGAATATGCTCTCGGCACGCACGGTGTCGGTCGAGAGTTCGCCCGACACGCTGATCTCGAAGCGCTGGGGTGTCAGTCGCTCTTTTTGTAGAATGCTTTGAACCGTCAGGGCGGCACATTTGGCTGCGGCATATAGCAGCATCGCTTTCGGATTCAGATCTTTGCAATCTTGCTTGTTCTCCAGAACAAATTCCGAGTGGTTGTTCATCTCTAAAGTTACTTTGACAATCATAATAGAAGAATTTTAAGTAAACAATAAAATGGAGGCAAAAATCGTTCCTAATTTTATATCTTTGTAGGTCTATATAATGGAATTATGTGCAGAAAACTGATTTTTATTTTGATCCTGCT
>JAVXFC010000067.1:0-8823 GCA_036658095.1 Alistipes sp.
TGAAATACCCGTAGCACAGCTACTTGTCGACCACTTTGCACACCGTGCAGGATGCTTCGAGGTGCAACATCCAGCGGCATACTCCCCCACCGAATACCGTCGGCGCAGCACGTTGCAAACCCCGCTGATCCACACCGAATTTCCCGACACCCTACACGTCATCGAAGCCACATCGGAAAACCCCACCGCCGAGCTGCGTGCGGCGATCCTCAACCTCGACACCACGCAACCCGTGGCGGTGCGACGTCGCTACGACGACCCAACCGTCGAGCAGGTGGCGGTGAAGGCGGCAGCCGATTTGGGAGTGCTATTTCTCGACGGACTGGCCGACGGCATTTGGATCGACGCGCCCCACCTCGCGGCACCACAGATCGAGCAGATCGAACTGCTGATTTTGCAGGCGGCACGCGTGCGGATCTCGCACACCGAGTACATTGCTTGTCCGGGTTGTGGGCGCACGCTCTACGACTTGGAGCAGACCCTTGAGACGATCAAAGCACGCACCTCGCACCTCAAAAACCTCCGCATAGGGGTCATGGGATGTATCGTCAACGGACCCGGCGAAATGGCGGATGCCGACTATGGTTATGTGGGGGCTGCCCCTCACCGCATCACCCTCTACAAGGGTCGCACGGTCGTGGCACGCAACATCCCGCAAGAGGAGGCGCTCGATCGGCTGGTGCGTTTGATCAAGGAGAACGGCGATTGGCATGAACCCGATGAAAAATAGCCCGCGATGACGATTCTTCCTTTGGCATACCTACCCTCGGTGGAGTACTGCGCGCGGCTGCTACGCGGCGACTGCGTGGTGGATCTGGGCGAACATTTCGTCAAACGCTCCGAGCGTAACCGTGCGCGCATCCTCGTACCGAACGGGGTGATGGAGATGACCGCGCAGGTGTGCCACGCCAACCGCCCCTGCACCCCCATGCGCGAGGTGCTGCTCGACTACTCGAAGCGTTGGCAACATCAACATTGGACGGCACTGGTCTCGTCGTACAAAGCCTCGCCCTACTTCGACCACTACGCCGCCCGCTTCGAACCCTTCTACCGCACCCCGTCGCGCTATCTGGTCGACTACAACCAAGCCCTATTGGAGGTGCTGCTCGACGCACTGAACATCCCGATGCCGCGCCTCTCGGAGTGCTACATCGACGCCACGGCAGCGGATCTCGATCTGCGCTCAAAGCACAAAAAAGGCTCAGATGATTTCTCGCCAGAGCCTTATTTCCAAGTCTTTACCGACCGTCTACCCTTTGCCCCTAATTTATCGGTTGTAGATCTTCTCTTCGCAGAGGGGCCTGCCGCCGCTGCTGTTTTAAGACGTTGCCTACCGTAATTTCGGCACAGTCGGTCAACTCACCCAGCGTCGCCTCGACCTTGCAATGTCCATTCAGCATCACCGTGTCTGATTTGTATTGACAGGGCGCCCACTCGCGTACCGCCACGGGTGCGCCATTGATGCGCAAAGTGGGCTGCTGCTGCGCGTAAATGGTGAATTGCTGCGCCTCACCTGCCCGCAAACGACGCCGTTTATCGGTGATGTGAAGCGTGGGCGACTGCTTGTTCCACAGCGCTTTGTAGAGGTAGTAGGCATCCTTCACCTCGCGGCGATTGAGGGTCACCAACCCCGAAGCATTGACCCCGTAGGGGCGGCGTGCCGAACCAAAATCGAACATATTATTGATCCACACCCCCCAAAACAGCGAGTCGCTGTCGAGCTGGCGGGCATAGCCCTCGTGAAATTGCGTCTGCCGATTTTCGGGCAGCCAGTTGATGTTCGTCGAAGGTTGCGCCTCGAAGCTGGAGTGTCCCGGCATCCCCTCGGCACCGTAGATCACCGCCGAGCAGAGCTTGCCCCATTTGGTGCGCAGCAGAGCGCTCCACACCTTCAGATCATCGGATGACCCCCGATCCCACCCCACATTCTGCTGCCAGACAATGAGGTCGGTGATGAAGTTGATGTTGCCGTCTTGGTTGCTACACGCCACCGTGGGGCGCGAAGAGTCCATGGCGTGCGCCGTGCTGTTCAACGAACGCAGATAGGGCGTCACATCGTCACCGCGCGACCACAAACACGAAAAGATGCCCCACATCGCCACCGAAGGGTGGTTGATGTTCTGAGCAATCAGCTCGCGCAGCTGCTGACGACCGTTCTGCTCGAAACGCTGCGTGGCGAAGTAATCCACATCGCCAAAGAAGGGGGCGCGCAAGAAGGGCAGCTCGACCCATGCCAGCAACCCCTCGCTGTCGCAGCGGTCGTAGAAATATTGGGCGTGGGGCATTGCCGCCGAACGCACGGCGTTGGCCCCCATGGCGCGAATCATTGCCAGATCGGCATCGTAGTCCGCCTCGGAGAGGGCGCTCCCCGAACTTATATTGTCGTGATAGAGCGACACACCTTTGATATTCAATCGGTTGCCATTGAGCGTAAAACCGCCCGTAGCACTCACACCAATCATGCGAAAACCCGTACGCAGGCACACCGTATCGCGCACACCATTGTGGTCGACCGCCGCCGTGAGGGTGTAGAGCGCGGGGGTGGAGGGACTCCACAACGACGGACGCTCGAATTCGAATGGCACCATGACGGGCTTGCCGTCGAGCCGCGCACGCACGGTACGCGTGCAGGCTTGGTAGCCGTCGGGAGAGGTCAGCTCAAGGCTCACCGTACAACTCTCGCCCGAAGCAGACGAGGTGAGGTGTATCTCCGCCTCGCCCTCGACCCGCTCACGCGTGACATTGGTGGGGTGGACCAGCACCCCTTCCGAACCAAGGTACAGGGGCGAAATGGCGGTGCGATCGGTGACGATCAGCTCCACCTTGCGGTAGATGCCGCCATAGAGGTTCATGTCGGACGAGGTGGGCAACACATCGTTTTGCCACGTATTGCTCACATCCACACGCAGGCTATTGTCGGCTCCGCAACGGAGTTTGTTCGTAATTTCGAAGGTGAATGCGGTGGCTCCCCCGCGATGCTCGCCCATGTGGTAGCCATTGACGAAGAGGTCGGCAACACTCTGCACCCCATAAAATTTGATGAACACCCGCTTGTTCGCCCACTCGGTGGGGATGAAAACCTTGTTTTGATAGGTGGCGAGGGTTTGGAAGTAAATACCACTCAGACCGCCTATGGCATCGGTATTCCACGTGTGAGGCAAAGTCACATTGCGGGCATTGTCGCTGCTATTTTCGTGCTTGAAGAAAAATTGCCAACCCTCGTTCAGCGGGTGTACAATACGTGCCGTAGCGGTGGCTGCGACAAAAAGAAATAGGAAAAGGGGCAAAAGTCGTCTCATCATTTGGGTCGTTAGGACGGACAAAAATACGAAACAATGGGCAAACAACAAGGGGTGCCGAGAATATTTTGTATATTTGTAGCATAATGAACGGATTTGATCTCATCTTCTACTTGGTGCTTGTGCTGGCGGTCTGGGACGGCTGGCGACGCGGCGTGGTGCTGCAACTCTGCTCGTTAGCAGGGCTATTCGTAGGCATCTGGCTCGCGGGGCGCTACGACGCCACCGTCGGGGCGTGGATGCAGCTCGACGGCACGTCAGCAGCCCCCGCGGGATTCGTGGTCACGCTGCTATCGGCTCTCATCGCCATGGCGATCGTGGGTCACCTGCTGCGCAAGCTCTTCCACTTCGTAGGCTTCGGCATTCCCGACAACCTGCTGGGGGTCGCGGTCTCGGTGGTCAAATACCTGTTGCTGCTCAGTGTTCTCTGTTCGGCATTCGACTCTCTGAACGCAAAATACGCCTTTGTGGAGCAACCCGCCATCGAGAAATCGCGCTGGTATCGCCCTGTGAAGGGGGTCTCGGATCATATATTTCCATTTATTCACTTCATCGGGGAGCATCTCCCCACTGATAAATAAGGCTATGGAATCGAAATTTACAGGCGTCGTCGTTCGGGCAACGGGCAGCTGGTACGAGGTGCTGAACGGCACGCAGATTGTGCAGTGCCGCATCCGCGGCAAGTTGCGTCTGAAGGGGGTGCGCTCGACCAACCCTGTGGTGGTGGGCGATCGGGTGCAGTGCGAGACCACCGACGATCAGACGTGCTGCATCATCGACATCGAGCCACGCCGCAATTACGTGATCCGCCGTGCCTCGAACCTCTCGAAGGAGTCGCACATCATCGCCGCCAACATCGACCAAGCGTTGCTCATGGTGACGCTCGTCGAGCCAGAGACGGCAACCGAATTTGTCGATCGTTTTTTGGTCACCTGCGAGGCATACAAGGTTCCCGCCGTGCTGCTGCTCTCGAAGATCGACCTTCAGTCGGCAGAGGCGGTGGCTGAGTTTCGCGCCATTTATCAAAGTGCGGGCTACCGTGTTTTGGAGGTCTCGGCGCACCAAGGCGAGGGGCTGGAGCAGGTGAAAGAGCTGCTCGCGGGGCGCACGACGCTCTTTGCGGGCAATTCGGGGGTTGGTAAGTCGACCCTTGTGCAGACGATCGACCCCCGGCTGGACATCCGCACGGGTGAGATATCGGACAGTCACCACAAGGGGCGCCACACCACCACCTTTTCGACCATGTATCCCCTCACGGGGGGCGGGGCGATCATCGACACCCCGGGCATCAAGGGCTTTGGGCTACTCGACATCGACGATGCCGAGCTGTGGCACTACTACCCCGAAATGCTGCGCGTGGGGAGCGGCTGCCGCTTCTACAACTGCACCCACACCCACGAACCGGGCTGTGCGGTCGTTGCCGCCGTGGAGCAGGGCGAGATCGCCTATTCGCGCTACGAAAGCTATCTAAAAATTTTGGATGAAGATGATAAATACCGAAAATAAGCCCACCGCGTGGTACGCCGAGCGCGTTGCGTGCCTTGCGGAGTTCATGACCCCCGAACGGGTAGCGGTACTGGAGCGCACGGTGGCGATGCGCAGTCGCTACATGACGATCCTGACCGAAAACACCTTCCACCCACAGAATGCCAGCGCTTTGGTACGCCATTGCGAGGCTTTTGGGGTGCAAGATATGCACACCGTGGAGACCCTCTGCAAATTTCAGCCCTACACGGACATTGTGCGTGGCACGGACCAGTGGATCGACATCCACCACCACGCCACCACCTCCGAAGCCATTGCTGCGCTGCGCACCGAGGGCTACCGCATTGTGGCGACCACCTCGCACCGCGCCTCCTGCGCCCCCGAAACCTTCGACGTCACCCGCGGGCGCTTTGCACTGGTCTTCGGCACCGAACACGCGGGCATCTCGGACGAAATTATCGACACGGCAGACGATTTTCTCTGCATCCCGATGTGCGGCATGGTCGAGAGCCTCAACGTCTCGGCATCGGCGGCTATCGTGATCTATATGCTCTCGGAGCGGATGCGCCACAGCGTCGAGGGGTGGCAGCTCAGTGACGACGAGCAGACCGAGATCCTCTATCGGTGGATGCGTTCGACGGTGCGCGCCGCCGACGCGATCATCGACCGTAAGTTACGGGGATAGAGACGATTCGTTTTTCGCAACCCCGTCCAATCACCTATATATAAATAGAACATACCATGGATATTCTGCGTAAACAATTTCTGCAACACGTCGCCCAGACCTCGCCCTCGCCCTTGATGATCGAGGTCGAGCGCGCCGAGGGGGCATTTTTCTATACCCCCACGGGCAAGCGTTACTACGATTTGGTGGCGGGGGTCTCGGTGAGCAACGTGGGTCACGGCAACCCGCAGGTTGTGCAGGCCATTCAGGAGCAGGCGGCACGCTACCTGCACGTCATGGTCTATGGCGAGTTGCTGGAGCGTCCGCAGGTGGCTTACGCCACACAGATCGCCGCGCAGCTCCCCCCACAGCTCGACAACATCTACTTCGTCAATTCGGGCGCCGAGGCGGTCGAGGGGGCGCTGAAGCTGGCGAAGCGTGCCACGGGGCGCACCGAGATGATCTCGATGCGCCGCGCCTATCACGGCTCGACGCACGGAGCGATGAGCTTGATGGGTGCGCCCGAAGGCGAGGAGTGGAAGCGGGCTTTCCGCCCACTGCTGCCCGATGTGCAGTCGATCGAGTTCAACGACCTCCGCGCGCTCCAGCGCATCACGCGGCGCACGGCGTGTGTGATTGCGGAGCCTGTGCAGGGCGAGGCGGGGGTGCGCACGCCCCATGCGGGCTATTTGCAGGCGCTGCGCGCACGTTGCGACGAGGTGGGTGCGCTGCTGCTCTTCGACGAGATTCAGACGGGCATGGGGCGCACGGGGGCGATGTTCGCCATGCAGAAATACGACGTCACGCCCGACATTGTCTGTTTGGCGAAGGCTTTTGGCGGCGGGATGCCGCTGGGGGCATTCGTGGCGAACCGCCGCGTCATGGCAACGCTCCAGAGCGACCCCGCACTGGGACACATCACCACCTTTGGCGGTCATCCTGTCTGTTGCGCTGCGGGACTTGCGGCACTCAACTACCTCCTCCAGCACGACGTTGTGGCGCAGGTCGAGGCGAAGGGTGCGCTCTACGAGCAGCTGTTGGGGGCGCACCCCGCAGTTTGCGAGATTCGTCGCAGCGGACTCCTCATGGCGGTCGAGTTAGGCTCGTCGGCGAAGTTGTTCCGCATCATGGAACTCTTCACCGAGGTGGGTATCCTGAGCGATTGGTTCCTCTATTGCGACACGGCGTTCCGCATCTCGCCCCCGCTGACGATCACGTTGGAGGAGGTTCGTGATAGCGCGCGGCTGATTGCGGAGTGTCTCGACAAACTCAACGCCCTCTGACAATAAATAGACCCATAAAACTGTTTTTTTTCTCTATTTACAAAAAAAAATAACGATTATTTTTTGGTTATTCACCTCGAAAGGTTTATATTTGCAAGTAAGAATCTCAGGTATAGACGATTCTCCAGCGCATTTACACGTCCAAAAAGGGCGTGTATGCCCTATGGAGGGCTATTATGAGAAAATAATGATCTAATTTTTGCGACATAAAGACCAAAACGAAAAACCAATAATTTTAACTTAAACACACAAAAATTGTTATGAACGAAAACAAACTTTACCAAGCTCCCGAACTCAACGTTTGGAGCATTGCAGCAGAACAGGGTTTTGCTGCCTCATCAAATTTTCAGGATTTCGAAGAGAAACCCCTTGTTTGGGAATAACTAACACCATGCGAATGATTATGAAAAAAACATTACTTTTCTTAGGTCTGGCATCGGTGATGTTAGGCTTCACAGGCTGTGCGAAGGATGACGCCATGAGTGGCGACAACAGCACAACCGTTACGGAGGGCATTACCGCCCCCGAAACTATCTTTGCCTCTATGGGTGACGGCGCTACCCGTACATCACTCACACCCACAGGCAAATCGGCATTGTGGACTAAGGGTGACAAGATCGCTATCTTTGGTTCCAGTACAGGGGCGACACCTGAGGATAAGTTTATCTACTACACACTCGAAGGCGCGGGTGCAAATGCAATGGGTACTTTCAAAAAGACATCTGCCACCGCGGAGACATTCACGAAACTTCCATTTGGCGGTAAATTGAATACAGGAGACAAAGAGATATTAAAGCGTTACATCGCCGTTTACCCTGCAGAAGGGGCATCAGTGGCAGCAAAGTCAGGAACGCAATACAATCTTGTTCTCAATGTGCCAGCTGAGCAAACTTATTACCCCAACTCATACGACCCCATGGCATTGACCATGGTTTCGGCATTCGATGCAGGCGAGTCGGGTCAAGCGATGCAGAATTTGAATTTCAAATATGCCAACGCACTGCTCTGTCTCCCTGTCACGGGCGATAATTCGACGGAGTTTAGCCAGATCACCGTTTATGCTGCTTCGGGAAAGAATATCTCCTATATGACTGGTGATGTCAAAATGGGCTTTGCAGACGCTATGTATGGCGGCTCTGTAGCAGATAGACTTAAGTCCTACACCGACATGACTATCGCGTTCAAACCTAACAGCACAACCCCTGCCAAAGCCGCTCTGAACATGACCGCAGGGGCAACACCCCTCAAGTTCGGTGCTACCGAGTCTAAGATCTACTTCGGCATCCTGCCTAAATACTACAGTGGTCAGATTCACGTAGAGTTCTGCTTGATGAACGGTTCTAAATTCGAGAAGCTTGCCACAGCGAAAGAGGCGAAAGCAAACGAAGTATTGACACTGCCCAGCAGTAGTGTGACTCCTCCCTACATCCCGACTTCCACCCTCGCAGGAGATGTGACCACATTGACTAATAAAGACGCTGCTAAAGCTGCAAGCTACACGGTCGAGGTTGCCCTCAATGGTAAGGTCCTCTACACACATCCAACGACAGAGAATACGGTAAATTTCACGACCGCAATCGCTCCTGAGTTGAACAAACTACGTGCTGAGGATCTTCCTATGGGGAAAAACTCACTCGAACTCATTTGGAAAGCTATCCTTGTGGACAAAACAGTTGCCACGGCTTCCTATGCTATACCTCTCGCATACACATACGACAGAGCTTACACGAATATTAAACCTACATTAGTGGCAAGCCCATTGGACGTGAACGACCCAGAAGGTTACAAAATTTATGTTGATAACGCAGGGATCGTCGAAGACAATGGTGGTACAATGGAACTTTGGTATGTGGAGAACAACACAGCAACCTATCCTGATGGATTCGCCACACACCAAACAGTAGCGAATGTAAACTACTCCCCCATGTTCCCATACGGAATGGGAGGATTCGGCTGGGTGCGCGGCAAAGAGTACTCTTATGTAGTGGTTGCTTCTTACGCAAGAGGTTCTGAGTTCATAAAAGTGGCATCTGAGATCAACCGTTGCGCAGTTGCCCTCGGCGAAATGCCCAAAGCGATTAAGGCTAAAATT